>JAEUIK010000581.1 GCA_016793185.1 Planctomycetaceae bacterium
ACAGGATCCGCGGCAGGACGTCCTCCCGCATCCTCCCCAAGCGGCGGCTCGGGCACGAAGCTACCGGCCAAGCGCGGGGGTGACGAGGACATTGAGCTGGCGGATCTCAGCGAAGGCGCTACCGCGGCCAAGACTCCCCCAGGCACGCCAGCAACGGCAGCGCAACCGCCGAAAGGTCCCGCACCGCAGGTTTCGCTCGCACCGGCGGGGCCAAGTCCCTACGACCTGGTGAAGCGCGCCGCCGAGATCGATATCAAAGCGCCGGGGCCGACGCTGCTGCCGGTCGAAGAGAAGCAGCAACCGCTGAACCTTCTGCCACTCTACCTCACGCTCGGCGCGGTCGGCGTCGTCGTCATCGTGATCGCCGCGCTCATCTTGTTGAGCTAGCGCGCCGCGCCGCCAAGGTCTCGCGCGCTACCGAGCGCGCGAAGCGCGCTTCGAAATCACGCTCGCGCGATCAATTGGTTGTTTTGCGACCGCGCACTCTCGTTGGTCGTCAGTTGCATTGCGCGGCTCGCGCTGCTCCTGGCCGCGCGAATTCAACGGCTGCATCGGTCGCATCCAGGGTTGGGCAAATAGGGGATTTGGCGGATTTCGGGCGTTGACGCAAGTCCAAGTCGTATATCCGTAAACCAATGTAAATATAGCACTTACGATGTTCACTTGTTTTCGTTCCACGCGCCGGCCTAGGATGAATTCGTCGGCACGAAGCCAGCGCGAGCCCCTGGGAACACGCAGGCGTCTATCGAGGGAACGAGCCAGTCAGGCGCCTCTGCAGCCTCAGGGCCTTTGCCGGGCAGCTGGTCGATTTGCAGCCAAGTTTTCGTTTCCTCTCGTCTGGACCCTAGTCGCATGCGACGCCACCGACAAACCGCGTTTAGCGGCCGACTCTTCAAGCCGGGTCGCACTCACGGCTTGGCCAAACAAAACCATGTTTGGACGTCGAGCAAGCGCGCGCGCGGCGGGCAGCGCAACGAACGGCTCCCTTTTATTCCGCCGGAGGATTGGCACGAGCCGACCGACGCCGGAAGCTACCGGGTGATTGTGCAGCCGGCGGGGGCGGGCTATCGGCACGTCGTCACTCCCGACGAGGTGGTCGATCGTCTCGCCAAGCTGCCGGCCGAATTCCTGGCGCCGCTCGAGGTGGTCCAGCTCAGCCGCATGACGCGCAAGAAGCAGAGCTTTCCTTGCTATGGCATGCAGTGGGGAACTTGCCTCTACCTCTATCCGATCGAGGAGAGCCTGGTCGAGCACTACGAGCGTCCGCCGAAGCCCGCCCAGTTGAACGAGGCGCGGATGTACGGCGGCCGCTGGCTCCAGGAAGGCAACCGCTGGACGCTCGTCTGGACCGAGCGGGCGATTCGCGACTTTTACCTCAATAACATCCTGATTCACGAGCTCGGGCACCTGCTCGACGACCGCAACACCGGCTATGCCGACCGCGAGCGGTATGCCGAGTGGTTTGCGCTGCAGTTCGGGTATCGGCCCACGCAAGCCGGGCGAACCCACGTGCACCGGCTGCAAAAAAAGCGACACCACGCCCGGCACTAAGGGCCTGCGCACGACGACGGGGCACCCGTCCGAGGCGTGGCGCCAGGGCATCCGTCCAAGGCCTGCTGCGCTATTTCGCCAGCCGCAGGCTGTCGCTGGGAATCAGCGTATTGAGGCTTCCCGAACGGAATCCCTCGAGATCCAGCGTCACCAGCTTGAAGCCCAGCTGGCGGAAAGTCCGCACCAGCTCGTCGCGGAGGTCCTCCGCACACAGCCGCGGCAGCGCCGCCACGGGGACCTCGATGCGGGCGACGTCGCCCCGGTGGTAGCGCACCCGCAACTCGCGGAGCCCCAACGAACGCAGGTAGCGTTCGGCGGCGTCGATCATCGCCACCCGCTCCGGCGTGACCTCCTCGCCATAGGCAATCCGGCTGGAGAGGCAGGGAGTCGCGGGCTTGTCCCAGACGGCCAGCCCCCACTGTTCGGCGAGTTGCCGCACCTCGTGCTTGTTGAGCCCCGCCTCGATCAGCGGGCTCCGGACGGCGTGCTCGGTGGCGGCTTGCATGCCCGGGCGATGGTCGCCGCGATCGTCGGTATTGGCTCCATTGACGGCCACGGCGACGCCCCAGCGTTCGGTCAATCCCGCCAAATGCG
>JAEUIK010000596.1 GCA_016793185.1 Planctomycetaceae bacterium
CCAGCGAATCGGAATCTGCTCGGCCGAGAACTTTTCGACCAGCCCGGTCTCTTTCCAGACCCCGTCGCGATTCGCGCCGCGCCACTGGGGCCAATCTTCGGCCGCGGCGCGCGAGATCGCTGCCGCGATCATGAGCGTCAAAACGAGCTGCTGGGCGCCGCGGGAGATGGGCGATCGCATGCGTTACTTTCCCGGTTAATGGCAGTGAGCTATGAACCGCAGCCATTCTAACAGAAGGGACCAGCCCCGGCGTAAAGCGGCAAAGTAACTTCGAGCCGCGGGCCTCCGGCCTGAGGAGTGAAATTCGGCGGGACCTTGCCACGCCGTGCGGCCCTGGGGACCTCAGGTCCCCGGCTCGCCGGCGACGCTCATTCGCGCGTCAGCTTGTGAAAGCGCTTGATCAGATCGAGCGTGATCGGGCCCGGCTTGCCGGTGCCGATCGGGCGGCCGTCGACTTTGACGACGGGAATCACTTCGGCCGCGGTGCCGGTGAGGAAGATCTCGTGGGCGATGTAGACGTCGTGCTTGGTGAGCGAAACTTCGCGCACTTCGCGACCCGACTCGCGGGCCAGTTCGATCACGGCGTCGCGCGTCACGCCTTCCAGAATTCCGGCGTCCAGCGGCGGAGTCGAGATCACGCCGTCGCGCACGAGGAAGATATTGTCGCCAGTGCACTCGGCGACTTCCCCCTTCACGTTCAACATCAAGGCCTCGACGCAGCCCGCCTGCAGCCCTTCGATCTTGGCCAGGATGTTGTTCAGATAGTTCAGCGACTTGATTCGCGGGCTGAGCGACGCTGGGTGATTGCGAATCGTGCTCACCGTGACGATCGCCAGGCCGTTCTGGTAGTACTCGTCGGGATAGAGCGAGATCTTGTCGGTGATGATGATGACCTGCGGATTGCTGCAACGATTGGGGTCGAGCCCCAGGCTGCCCGAGCCGCGCGTGACGACCAGGCGGATGTAAGCGTCGGTGAGCTGGTTGGCGCGGAGCGTGGCGTACACCTGCTCCTCCAGCTCTTCGATCGTGCCGGGAATCGTCAGGGCAATCGCCCGAGCTGAATCCCACAGCCGCTCGAGATGCTCGCGCAAGCGGAACACGCGACCGCTGTAGCTGCGCAGGCCCTCGAAGACGCCGTCGCCGTACAGCAGCCCGTGATCGTAGACGCTGATTCGCGCGTCTTCCTTGTCGAAGAGCGTGCCGTTGATATTGACCTTGTACGACATCGCTTTCGCGCCGCTGGAGGCACGCTCCGCAGAGTCAGAAGCACGGGAAGTGGCGGCGGTCGAGCTCATCGGACGTCCTTCATATTTCTCGGCGACGATGCCGCCATGTCCTTCGGTCAGTACGGCTGGTAATTCCACGGCGCTCCGAAGATTCTCACACTAGCCCGAAGCGCAAGCGAGGGACGCTGGAATCGGCGCTGCCACGAGCTCCCCTCGCTTGCGCTTCGGGCTTGTGTGCACCGACACCGAGACCCCACAGCCCCAACACTGCACACGGCCGAAGAACACCGCTCGACCTTCCCTCAGGCCGCCTGCACGAGGCCGTCCACGAGCCTCACGATGCGATCGGCCTGGGCGGCAATCGACTCATCGTGGGTCACCATGACTATAGTGAGCCCCTCGGTGGCGTTCAAGGTTCGCAGCAGGCGGATGATTTCGCGTCCCGTGGCGTGATCGAGGTTGCCGGTCGGTTCGTCGGCCAGCAGCAGGCTCGGCCGATTGACCAATGCCCGCGCGATCGCCGTCCGCTGCATTTCCCCCCCGGAGAGCTCGCGCGGCCGGTGTTTGAGACGGTGCCCCAGCCCGACCTTTTCGAGCAATTCGGCCGCATCGCGCTGATGCTTGCGCCGCGCTCTCCAGTAAGAGAGCACTCCCGAGGCGATCATCCGCGGGGCCAGGACGTTCTCGAGCGTCGAGAGCTCGGGCAGCAGGTGGTAGAACTGAAAGATCATGCCAAAGGTGTTCGTCCGCAGCCGGTCGCGCTGCCGCACCGGCAGGTTGTCGATCCGCTGGCCGTCGAACCAGATCTCGCCGGCGGCCGGCGCGTCGAGCGTCCCCAGCAGATGCAACAGCGTGCTCTTGCCCGAGCCGCTTTGGCCGACGATCGCCACGAACTCGCCCGGCTCGACGCGAAAATCGACGCCGCGCAGCACGGGAATCGCAACCTGCGCTTTATGGTAGGTCTTTTGCAGACCGCGAGCTTCAAGGACCTGGCGCCCGCCAGCGGAGGCGGTCCCCGCCGGCAGTCCGGCAGGCGACGGTCGGGCGCCGCGGCGAACTCCTTCTGCGCGCAACGTCGTTTCGGTGTTACTCATATCGCAGCGCCTCCACAGGGTGCAAACGAGCCGCGCGGCGCGCGGGCAGGATGCTGGCCATGATCGCGATTGTCAGCGCTCCGAGCACGATCCAGGTGACCGTGGCGGGATAGACGATCGCGGGGATCTTGTCGAAGTAATAGATCGCCGGATCGAAGACTTCCTGGCCGGTGATGTAGCCGAGGATGTCGGCAATCTCGTTGATGTAATAGACAAAGAGCAAGCCGCCGATGAGGCCGACGCCCGAGCCGACGATCCCCAGCGACATGCCGTAGCCGAGAAAGATTCCCTGAATGCCCCGGCCCGACGCGCCGAGGGCCTTGAGGATGCCGATGTCGCGGGTCTTCTCAACGACGATCATGAAGAAGATCGCCAGGATGCCGAACCCGGCGACGGCGATAATCAGGAACAAAAGGATGTTGAGGATGGCCGTTTCGAGCTGCACGGCGGCCAGGAGCGCCCCTTCCTTGTCGCGCCAGGTCGAGACGTTGTAGGCCTCGATGGCAAAGGCGTGGCGCAGCTTGTCGCGAACCACGGTCCCGTCGACGCCCGGCTTGACCTTGATCTGAATCGCGGTCGCGCAGCCGATGTTTGTGCGCGGATCGATCATTCCGCGCAGCTCCTGCAGCTTGCGGAGCGGCACGAAGACGAAGCTTTCGTCGAATTGGCTCATCTTGCTTTCCCAGAAATCGACGACAGTAAACACGTCGTCGATGCCCTTGGGGGGCCGCCCGACGGTCGGGAAAGTGAGCGAGACATCGTCGCCGGGGAGCAGCAAGAAGCCGTCGTCGCCGTTGGGAGCCCGGTAGCAACTGATGGCGATGCCCATGATCGCACCGGTCGACTGCTCGAGACACGGGTCGTAGACATGCTGGGGCGTATCCCGGCTGCCGAATGGATTCTCGGCTTCGAGATCCCCCGTGGGGGATTCGTCGGCAACTGCGGCGCTGCCCGCGGCCGGTGCGGTCGGCGCTGCGCCCGGCGCATCCCCCTCGAGCGACGACAACTCGGCCCCCTCCGGCGCCGCGTGCGCGTCGGGGTTGACGATTGCCGCGGCCGCGGCGGCCGCCTCGGGCGTGGCCAGCTCGGCCTTGAGTCGTTGGTTCTCGGCCTCCTCGCGTTTGATCTCGGCTTCGAACTGCCGCCGGGCGCGTTGCACCTCTCCCCAGCGGCGGCGATGGACCCAACCCCCGTCCGCCATCTGCGGTCGCGACGCGGCCGTCGCGCGCTGATGGTCCTTGGTGTCGTAGCCCGACTCGCGCAGCTCGAAGCTCAGCTGTTTGCGATTCTCGGGGTGCTGCAGGTACTTGCCGAACTCGCCCGCCACGCTCCCGAGCTTCTCGTCAATGCCGATCAATTGCACGGGGCGCGTGACGGTCTGATGGCGATATTCGAAGTTGAGCATCGCGGGCACGATGACGGTGGGCGTCATGGCCTCGATGTCGTCGCCGGCCACTTCGCGGATGCGGTCCATGTGCCAGTCGGGATCGAAGAATCCTTCGTTGAGGTTCCGACTTTCGAAGACGACGTCGGCCAGGACTCCGTGGATGCGGTCCTGCATTTCGTGGGTGAAGCCCGCCATCACGGCGTTGACGACAATCATCGTCGCCACGCCTAACATGACGCTGATGATCGAAGCCAGCGCGATATAGCGCGTGCGGAGATACCGCCAACAGAGCAACAGCTTGTACATGGGACCAGTCCTTTGGTCTCGGTTCAGCTCGGACTTCCGGGTGGCGACGAGCGCCGGCTCCGCCGGCAGGCTGCTGGCTCGTCGTTAACTCTCGTGCCGCATGAGGGGAAACAAAATCACATCGCGAATCGAAGGACTGTCGGTCAACAGCATCACCAGCCGATCAATTCCCAAACCCAATCCGCCCGCCGGCGGCATGCCATGCCGGAGCGCGCGGACAAAATCGTGATCCATCTTGGCCATCGAGTCTTCGTCGCGCTGCCCGGCCAATTGCGTGCGGAACAATTCTTCCTGCAGGTCGGGATCGTTCAGCTCGGTATAGGCGTTGGCGATTTCCATCCCCTCGACGAACAACTCGAACCGCTCGGCCAGCGCCGGGTTGCCGCGCTTGCGCTTGGTCAGCGGGCAGATGCTCGCGGGATAGTCGATCACAAAGATCGGGCCGCGCAGTTGATCTTCGACGCGCTCTTCAAAAATCTCGTTGCGAATCAGGTCGGGATGCCGCCCCGCGGTGTCGAAACCGATCTCCTGTGCCAGCCGGGCGACCGCCTGGTCGTCGGCCGGATCGATCCCGGTGTGCTCCGCGAACAACTCGGAATAGGTGCGCCGCGCAAACGGGGGCGTGAAGTCGATCGATTTCTCTCCCCACGGCACGACCAATCCTCCGATCGCCGCCTCGGCCGCGCCGACGATCAGCCGCTCGGTCAGGTCCATCATCGTGCCGTAGTCGCCGTAAGCCTGGTAGGCTTCGAGCATCGTGAACTCGGGATTATGGCGCGGACTGATCCCTTCGTTACGGTAGACGCGCCCCAACTCGTAGA
>JAEUIK010000065.1 GCA_016793185.1 Planctomycetaceae bacterium
CAAGCAGCCGCGCTGCTCGACACCGTCGCGGCGGCCTACGCGGAGGCGGGGCGATTCGACGACGCGCTGGCCGTCGTGCGGCGCGCAATCGACCTCGCCCGGGCCGCCGACCATGCCGAGCTGATCGGCATCCTGACACCTAGGATTGAACGGTACCAAGCCAGGCAGCCGTACCACGCGCCGCCGCAGCCTTCGGGGAGCATTCCCCCCGCAAACTGACCGCGGATGGATCGGCCTCGGATTGCCGTGTCGCGGGCGGCCGGAGCGGGGCGGTTCGCGGGCGGAGCGGCCTAAGTGCCGGGCACCCGAAACTTCGGTTCCAGCTTGATCGCCGACTCGTAGGCTTCCTGCGCCTCGGGGAGTCGCCCGAGCTTGCCGTAGGCCGTGGAAAGATCCATCAGGATCTCGGGCGACGGCGGTCCCAGGTCGAGCGCCTGGCGAAAGTGGTGGGCAGCTTCTTCGAATCGCCCGAGCTTCATGCACACCAATCCCAGGTTCTGATGCATCGGGACGGAGTCGGGCTCAATCGTCAACGCAAGTCGAAACTGCTCGGCGCTTTGCTCGTACTCGCCGAGCTGAAAATAGGCCAAGGCCAGATTATTGCGGATCGTATAGGCGTCGGGCTCGAAGCTCAGCGCTCTAAGGAAATCGTCGATCCCCTGGGCGATGTCTCCCCGCTCAACGCGAATGCGTCCGCGGCCCGAGAGCGCTCCAACCCAGTTCGGATTGGCCTGCAACGCCCGTTCAAACTCCTGCAGCGCCTGGTCTGTCTGGCCCAGTTGCCGGTAGGCGCGCCCCAGTCCGGTATGCGCTGCCTCGACGCCCGGGGCAACGAGGACGGCGCGCTGATAGTACTTGAGCGCTTCTTGTGGGCTGTCTTTGAGTGTCGCGGCGCCGAGCGTGATCAAGGCCATCACATTGTCGGGGTTGAGCGCCAAGGCGTGGTGAGCCAATGCGTGCGTGTCGCGCCAGGTCGCCACCTGTTGGCGACAGATCAATGCCAGGCCAACGACCCAACCCGTCGCGGCAAGTGCCAGCCACCGTCTCTCGAGCGGCCAGCAGCTGCGAACGCCCCACACAAGCAGGACGAACAGGCCAAGGTGCGGAACGTACATGTAGCGATCGGCGCGCGCCTGGGAAGCGATCTGCACCAGGCCGATCACGGGCAACAGCGCGACGAGAAACCACAGCCAACCAAACAGCAGATAAGGTCGGCGCCGACGCTGCCAGTAAACCGCGCAAGAGATTCCGGCGAGCACCATGCCCGCCCCGAGCACCTGTTCCCAGGGCAAGGCGCCGACCGGACGGGGATAAAAAAATGACAATCGCATCGGCCAGAGCGTCGACGCCAGATAGGCCACGCAGGAGACCAGGGCGTTGGCCGCGCGCAACGGGAATGACATCTGCTCCAGCGTGATCAGGGCTCCTTGCCGTGATTGGGCGTAGAGGGCAACCCCGCTGAAGATCGCCGCCAGGATAAACAGCGGTATTTTCTCTCCGCTGCAACGTTTCCAGCCTGACGCCTGGAACCGCCCTAATGGCCAACCGTCCAAGAGCAGCAGCAGCAATGGAAACGTGATGAACATCTGCTTGGACATGAGGCTCAGCACGAAGCTGACCACCATCATTGCATAATCGCGTCGCCGTGAAGTGCGGGCGTATCGCGCGTAGGCGATGAGTGCCAGCAGCCCGAATAGCGTGCTCAGAACATCCTTGCGCTCGGTCACCCACGCGACGCTTTCGACATGCTGGGGATGCACCGCGAACAGAGCCGCCACACAGATGCTCGGACCTTCCTCGCGCGTCACACGCCGCCAAAACAGAAACACCAGGCACACGTTGGCAACGTGCAAAGCCAGGTTCGTCAAGTGAAAGCCGCCCGCCCAGTTTCCGTAGAGCGATGCGTCGAGCATCAACGACAACCAGGTGAGCGGATGCCAATTCGACTCGTGAGGGCCGTTGAAGGCCCAGACCAACCCGCGCAGGCTCAATCCGTGATTGACCGTGGGATTCTCGACGACATAGATCGGATCGTCGTAGTTGACAAAGTCAAACGAGTAAACCGGCGCGTAGACAACGGTGGTGAGCGCCGCCAGGCCCGCGCAGATAAGTGCGTCGCGTATCCAGGTGCGATTGAGACGCGGCGGTGGTGGAGTCGCTGGTTTCAGATCGTGAATCCCTCGGATGCCCACAGCTGCGCGGAGACAAACCGCGGAACTGCGCCTCAGCAGGTCGGACCGGGCCGCGGAACCGTCGGCATTCCAGCAGCAAGTGACGAAGGGGCTAGTTTAATCGCGAAGTCGCCGAACCGACAGAAACGCCGCCCCGCGGCGCCGCAATCCCGATGCCGACGCCGGCGACTAGGGACGACGCCGGCGAGGCCGTGGGCAAGCTCGCCCTCGGTCGACATCTCCCCACCCCCGGCTGCCATTCATAATTCGTGTCGCGCACGCTATAGTGACGGCTGGCAGGACTGTTCAATTGTCCATCGAGTCGCTGGCCCCTCGGGGGCGGCAGTCCGTCGAAAAAGTCTGCACACCGAGCCATCCGCTATGCCCCGCGAACCGATCCTGCAACGCACCGAGCGCGAGACCGAGGAAGATCGGCAGCTTCGACCGCAGTTGATGCGCGACATGATCGGGCAGCGCGAGGTCTTCGCCCGGGTCGAGATCGCGATCGACGCCGCCCGCAAACGGGGCGAAGTGCTGGGACACATCCTGTTCGACGGCCCGCCGGGCTTGGGCAAGACCACCTTCGCCACGGTCATCCCGCGCGAGATGGGAGTCGATCTGCAGATCGCCAGCGGCGCCGTGCTGCAGGCCCCCAAGGATCTGCTGGTCTACCTGACCAACCTGCAGGAGGGCTCGGTCCTCTTCATCGACGAGATCCACCGCCTCCCCAAGGCGGTCGAAGAGTTTCTCTACCCGGCGATGGAGGATTTCCGGATCGATATCGCGCTGGGCGAAGGGGTCAACGCGCGGATGATCAACATGCCGCTCAAGCCCTTCACGCTGATCGGGGCCACCACGCGCAGCGGCCTACTCTCGGCCCCCTTGCGCGACCGGTTCATGATGCGCGAGCATCTCGACTTCTACTCGATCGCCGAACTGGCCGAGATCGTCACGCGCAACGCCGCCAAGTTTCGCGTGCCGCTGGCCGAGGACGCCGCTCTCGAAATCGCCAGCCGCTGCCGGGGAACGCCGCGCCTGGCGAACAACCGGCTGCGGTGGGTGCGCGATTACGCCACGAGCCGGCATGACGGCCGGATTACCCGCACCGTCGCCCAGCAGGCGTTGGCGATGCAGGGCATTGACGATCGCGGACTCGATCCCCAGGACCGCAAATACCTCGAGACGATCCTCCGCGTGTTCGACGGCGGACCGGCCGGCGTCGAAGCGATCGCCCACACGATGAACGCCGCGATCGACACGCTCTCGGACGAGGTCGAGCCCTTCCTGCTGCGGGCGGGACTCGTCGTCCGCACGCCGCGCGGCCGCAAGCTCACGGCCGATTGCTACGAGCATCTCGGCGTCAGCGCTCCCGCGGCCGACAACGAACCGCAAGGGGAGTTGTTCTAAACCAGGCCGCGCTGCCTCATGCAGGCCGTGCGATTCCAAAAAAAGACCCAGGGAGAGTACTCCCTGGGCTTTGGATGGGATGGTCGCACGACGCCGGGCGGGCCGCGGTAGCACCGACTAGCGTCGACTTACTTGACCAGGCTCTTGAGCGCGGCCAGCGGAGCGTCGTAGTTCGGCTCCTGGGCCACTTCCTTCACCGTCTCGGCGTAGACCACCTTGCCGTCGGCGTCGAGCACGAAAGTGCCCCGGGCGAGAATCTTGAGCTCGTCGATGAGCATTCCCCAGTTCTTCCCGAAGCTGCGATCCTGGTAGTCGCTGACCGACTTCAGGCTCTTGATCCCCTCGGCGCCGCAGAACCGGTTCATGGCGAAGGGGAGATCCAGGCTTACGGTCCAGGCGTTGATCTTGTCGCCGTAGGAGGCGAGCTCCTGATTGAACTTCTTGGTCTGCACCTGGCACACCGGCGTGTCGAGCGACGGGACGACGCTGATGATGCTCGGCTTTCCCTTCAGATCGGCCAGGGTCAGCTTCTGCATCCCCCCCTCGAAGCGGTGCATCACGAAGTCCGGGGCCGGCTGGCCCACCTTGACTTCATCTCCCACCAGGGTCATCGGGTTGCCTTTGAACGTGACGGCGCCGGCGCGAGACATATCGTGTTCCTTGTACGGGGTTGTGGGCAGATTCGCACGCTGTGCCCCCGTAGTATCGGGTTTTCGACCCAGGGCACAAGGGGCCCCGCGGGCGCAGTCACGCGGGGGACTCGCCGATCGCCGACGTGGCACGAATCGCCCAGAGAATGCGCCTCAGGCGCGCGTCATGGCGAGGTGGCTGGGCACAAAAGGATGGGCGGTGGCCGGGCCTGTGACCAGGGGCATTTACAGCCTTCTGCGGGGCCGTGGGGGGGCAGCGGCGCCCCGCCCACTCAGCTCCAGCAGACTTCGAGCTGGTTCTCGATCTCGCCGATTCCTTCGACGGTCCGCAGGGTTTCCTGCGCCATCTGCTTCTGGTACCACGAGCGAACGGTGCCGCGCAGGATCAGGCGATCCTCGCACGTTTCGAACCGCAGCTTGCGATGCGGCACGTGAGGGTTCTGCTCCAGGACGGATGACACCCGTTCCAACAGCGCGCTGGCACGCTTTTCCATCGACTTGCTCTCGACCTGATATCCGCGATTTCCACCCCCGATGACATTCATCGTAGGTTGCAAGTGAGATCGGTACTGGCCGGGGGCGAAGTCGAACCGATCCGGTTAGAAAGTTAGAGAAGTCGAGGCAAGCCGGGGGAACTTGCCGGGGATGGGTATCGCGCGCAGGGTAGCGGATTTGCCGCCCCTGGAGCGCACTGGCATGGGGCGCACAATCCCACCCCAGGACCGGGGGTGGGGCTCACCCCATCCGCTAAAGCCCGGAGCACCCGCGCCGCTGTGGCAATCGGCTTGCCGTGGCCAGAAAGTCCTCTCCGGCGCCCCTTGCCGGCGGATCCTCAGAGAACGCCCACGCCAGACGGGCGGAAAAATGGAGACCCGGCTTTACGGGTTGGTCGCCTCGGCGGCCGGAGCATCCCCAGCGGCCGATTCCGACGATTCCTGTTTGGGCTCAGCGTCGCTTTTGGGTTCAGCGTCGCTCTTGGGCGCGTCGGTTGCCGGCTCGGCAGCGCTCTTCGCCTCAGCCTTCTCGGCGGGCGCCGACTCCGCCTCGTCCTTGGATTCGGCGTCCTCGCTGGGCTTCGACGAGGAAGGCGCTTTCGAGCCCGCGCCTCCCCCCAGTCCCCCACCCGAGAGTCCGGTCATCCCCAGCAGGGATTTCTGGGTGGCGTCCATCGCGTCGGTGAGTGGTTGCATCATCACCTGGACGAACACCGTCGCGCGCGGGGTCGACTTGGCCGGGGCCGCCGGCGCGGCGGCCGGCGGCGCGCTGGCCGGTTCACTTGCGGGTTCAGTCGTTTTCGTCTCGGGTGCGGCCGCGTTCGAGGGCTCCGCCGGATGGGCCTTCTCGGCAGATTCCTTCGCGGCGCCCGCCTTCGCCTGCACCTGCGGCAGCAGCTTCGGCTTGCCGCTATCGCAACCGGTCAACCAGGCGCCCAGCGTTATGACCGACAACCCAGCGAGGAGGCGTTTCATCGCGATTTGAACCCTTCTGGCGACGTTCGTGCGGTACTGAACTGCGATCCGCGGGATCCCGCAAACGGGGTCATCCTACCATCCAGGAGGGGAGCTCGCCAGCCGGCGGCAGACGGATGATCGTCACGCTTTGGATATCAGGATTGGCCAGTACCTCGTCGATCGCGGCTTGCGGCGGCTCGTTATCGAGATTGAGCACGCCGATGGCCTCGCCGCCGGGCGTTGAACTGGAACGCCCCACCGACATCTGCCCGATGTTGACGTGATGCTTGCCGAAGATGGTTCCGACCCAGCCGATGATGCCCGGCACGTCATTGTGGGTGAAGGCCATCAGGATGCCGTCGAGGTAGGCTTCGAGCCGATAGTTGCCGAGGGTGACGAGCCGCAGCAGCTTGTTGCCGAAGAGCGTGCCGGCGGCGTTGTAGCTCTTCACGTCCGTCTCGACCTCGGCGACGATCACCGAGCTGAAGTCCCCCATGTCCGAGCGGCTCTCTTCCACCAGCTCGATTCCACGCTCGCGCAGCAGCAGCTCGGAGTTGACGATATTCACCTCTTCGGCCAGAGCCTTCTTGAGCAGGCCGGCCGCAAAGGCGGCGGTGAGCAGCTTGGTGTCCTTGCCGGCGACGTCGCCCCGATAGGTCAGCCGACAGCACTTGGCGCTGCCGCGATCCATCTGTCCGTGCAGCAGTCCCAGCCGGTGGGCGAGATCGAGCTGTCCGCGCAGGCCGGCGAGCGTTTGCGGGTCGATCGGCGACATGTTCACGGCGTGCCGCACGGCGCCGGTCGTGAGGTAGTCGATCAAGAGCGTCGCCCCTTCGGCGGCGACTTGCGACTGGGCCTCTTCGGTGCTCGCCCCCAGGTGCGGCGTGGCCAGCACGCCGGGCATGCCGAACAACGGGCTCGTGGTGCAGGGCTCTTCGGCAAACACGTCGAGCGCCACGCCGGCGATCTTGCCCGACTGCAGCCCTTCGATCAGTGCCTCTTCGTTGTAGAGACCGCCGCGAGCGCAATTGATGAGCCGCACGCCCGGCTTGAGCAGTTGCAGTTGCGGCCGGTCGATCAGGTTGCGCGTCTCCGCGGTCAGCGGGGTATGCACCGTCAGGAAATCGACGTGCGGCAGCATCTCGTCGACCGAGGGAATCATCTGGATTCCCAGCTCCTTGGCCCGCTCACTCGACACGAACGGATCGAACCCCAGGAGCTTCATTTCCATCGCCCGGGCCCGGGCGGCCACGGCCTGGCCGATGCGTCCCAGGCCGACGATGCCGAGGGTCTTGTCGGCCAACTGGGTGCCCATGTACTTGCCGCGATCCCAGCGTCCTCCCTGGAGGCTCTGGAAGGCGGGCGCCACGTTGCGCGATAGGGCCAGCATGAGCGCCAACGTGTGCTCGGCCGTGCTCAAGGTATTGCCGGCCGGAGTGTTCATCACCACGATGCCCAAGCGCGTGGCGGCGACCTTGTCGATGTTGTCGGTCCCGACGCCGGCCCGGACGATCGCCTTGAGACGGTGGTTTCCCTCGAGGGCCTCGGCCGTGATCTTCACGCCGCTGCGCACGATCGCCCCGTCGAACTCGGCCAGCGCCGCGCGCAAGTCGTCCCCCTTGAGGCCGGTCCGCACCTCGTATTCGATCTGGGGCGCGGCGTCGAACAGGTCGAGACCCTCGCGGGCCAGCGGGTCGAGCACAATCACACGAGGCATAGTTTTCAATCGCGAGGGCTAGAGGAAACGGGGGCCCGTGCGGGGACTGGCGCACCGGCGCGCGCCCAGCCAGACCGCACAAACCAACATGCCCACGCCAGGCGTGGGCACGTAACCCCCCAAGGTGGGAGAGAATCGCCGCAATTTACTAGGCCACACTCGACGATACCAGGGCCTCGGCGAAAACCTGGCTCGCGGCCGCCATCCCGGCTCCAAGCTGCACCGGGCGTCCCAGTTCGTCGAGGACCAGCTCGATCGCTCCGAGCGTCG
>JAEUIK010000673.1 GCA_016793185.1 Planctomycetaceae bacterium
CGAACACAGCCGGCGGCGTGCGATCGGCGAAGGGATTCGCCGCTACAACCGCGACGTTGGGATTCATCGGCACCTTCCGCAGCGCTCTCAAGCTCGGCGTTTCCGGAATCCTTGCCCTAGCAGGTACGCCTTGCTGATAAGTTGCGCAAGCCTTGCCGGTTCTCCGGTGGGGCCTGGGGGTTCAGCGAAGCTTTACGGCCCCGGCGGCGCGGGGCGGTCAAACTGCGAAGACTTTTCGCAATTTGCCGGACGAAGCGGTCGCCGAAAGAGTGCCGCGCGACGAGTTGCCTTGGGGGCTATCCCGCCGTGGGGGGCGTGCGCTGGGCCAGCTCGGGCTTCTCCTCGAGCCGGGCGATCTGGCTGACCAGATCGTCGGGCAAGCGAAGCGCCTTGCCCGCCGCGTAGTCGACCCAGAGGCAGACGCTTGTGCCGTCGGCGACGACGGCGCCGTCGGCCCGATCGACGATCGTGTAGGCGAGCGTGAAGGAGCGCTCGCCGACTTGCGTGGTGTGGGCGGTCACGTCGACCGTGCCGGGGTACTTGAGCTGCCGGCGGAAATTCAGGTTGGCGGCGACCATGCCCGGCCCGTCGGTCGGCTGACGTTTGAATCGCCCGATTTCAAGGGCGTCGAAGTAGGCGATGCGGGCCGACTCGCAGTACTGGAAAAAGATGATGTTGTTGACATGCCCGAGCGCGTCCATGTCGCCCCAGCGAATGGGGCAAGTGACGGTCACGCCGGTGGGACGATCCGAGGGAGTTGCTGGTGTCATGCTGCGATTCCTGCCGCGGCGTTAGTCGCCGCTGGCCACGGCGTCGAAGAGGGGAGCGTACCCGCGCCGGCTGGGGCGATTGGCCTCGTAGCTGTCGACCTCGTCTCCCCACTGCGACCAATGCGCACGGCGCTGCCGAGCGAAGAGCTCAAGATAAGGCCCAGGGCTGCAGGCTTCGATCAACTCGTACATGGCGTCGGGCTTGCGCGAGTGTTCCTGCTTGCGCGAGCTGAGAACGTTCACCTGGCTGCGCCCAGGCGGCAGCGTCCGCAGCCGGCCGCGCACGCCGAAGAGCAACAGCTCGGTGACGTTGCGAAAGTAGAAGCCGACGCCGCGCCCGTCGGGCCCGCCATCTTTACGGACCTTGTACCAGACGAGATTCGTTTTGTATTGGAAGCCCCAGGCACGCAGCACGTCGAGCCCCTCGGGCAACAGCGCATTGGGGCACCAGAGATAGAGGTGGCTGTTCTTGGCGGCGTGGGCCGAAACCGGCAGGGCGCGGATCTCGTCGAGCGTCATGGTGCGATAGCGCCGCAGCCGCTGGTGCTCGGGGGCGACCTTGCCGGTGCGGTTCTGAAACTGCCAGGGGGGGTCGATGAGAATGGTCGAGAAAGTCTGCCCGGCGAGTCCTGGTAATTCAAGCACCGTCAACTTCCTTTGCCGTCGATTACCATGTTCGCCGCGGTCAGTGAAGGTTCTCAAGCAATCCACGATCAAGGAGTTGCGCGGAGTGAATCACCCGGATAACGACGACGCGCTCGCCATCGATTCGGTAAAGCGTGCGATAGACACCGTGAATGATTTCTCGGTACTCGACTCCGAGGTCGTCGGCCTCGGGTATCGTGCCATGGCGATCGGGATATCGTGACAGACTGCGGGCCTGCTTCTGAATGACCTGCACCCACTTGACCGCCGCGGCCGGCTTGTCGCGCGCAATGTAGGCTCGAATCGAACGGATATCTTGTTCGGCGCTCGACGTGATCTCAACCCGGTATGTCTTGGTCACTCGCCAGCTCGCGCAAAAAATCGTCCAGCGGCCGCACTCGACCTGTTCTCACGTCGCTCTCTCCCTCGGCCAACAGGGCAGCCAGGTTGATCGTTTTCAGCCAGCGATTGTACTGTTCAGCGTCGACGATCACGACATCGCCGCCGCCGCCAGACGTCACCGTTACGGGGCGCCCGGTTTGGCTTACCTGACGGACGATCTGCTCCGCCTGACAAGCAAGCTCAGTGATCGTCTTGACGTCGCCAGCTGGAATGAGCGTCATGGAAATGTTCCTGGAGGCGGCGACGCAAGACAGGCGGTCTTGGGGGTGCGTTGCATTGCCCCATTGTAGGGGCTCGGCGGGAGAGTCACTAGCTGCTTCCGGCGCAGTCACCCCGCCACCGGCGACTTGCGATAATCGAGCGGCGGCTTTTGACCCGGCGTCAGCAGTGGCTTGTACTCGACGCTGCCTTTGCGCTGTTTGAATTCCTGCCTGGCCGCGGCGATCGCGGCCGGATCGTGCGCCAAGTCCCAGGCCGTGGCGGCCAGCACCTTGGCGGCCAGCAGCATTCCCTTGCGGCCGATGGTGGTCCCTCCCGCGGCCGTGGCCTGCCAGCTATGCCCCGGCGTGCCGGGCGCCCAGCAGACCGTCGAAAAGCCGGTCGTCGGCACGACCCACGAGACGTCCCCGACATCGGTCGAACCTTTGCCGGTGTTGCCGCTGCGATCGACGACAACCTGCGCGCTGTCGAGCGGCTTGGGGTGGTCGAGCGTGTTCTGAATGCGAAGCGCGAACTCCGTTTCCGCGGGCGTGAACTGCAGGTCGTTCAGGTCGCGCAGATTCTTCAGCGCCATCTGCGAGAGCGTGTTGTTCGGCAGGATTTCCCACTGCCCGCCGAGATAGTCGACCTCCAGGCGGGTTTCGGTCCCCAGGGCCCCCGCTTCGGCGCACTTCAACAGTCGCTCGTAGAGCTGTTGGACGACGTCGGCCTTGGGATGGCGGACGTAGTAGAACACCTCGGCGAAGTCCGGTACGACGTTCGGCGCACCGCCGCCGGCCGTGATCACGTGATGGATGCGGGTGAAGTCGGGCGTGTGTTCGCGCAGCAGTTGCGCGGCGAAGTTCGTCAGCTCCACGGCATCGAGCGCCGAGCGGCCTTGCTCGGGGGCCGAACCGGCATGCGCGCTCTTGCCATGAAAACGAAACTTGGCCGCGACGCGGGCCAGACAGGTTGAGTCTCCCGCGGCGTTCGTATCGCCGGGATGCCAGTGCAGGACGACGTCGCAATCGTCGAAGCGTCCGGCCCGGACGAGATAGACCTTGCCGCTGCCTCCTTCCTCGGCCGGACAGCCATAGCAGCGGATCGTGCCCGGTAGTTCGCCCGCCTTGATCCGCTCGGCCAGGGCGATGGCCGCCGATGCCGAGGCGACTCCGAACAGATGGTGCCCGCAGCCATGCCCGTTTCCGCCGGCTTCGACAGGCGCCTGCTGGGGCACCGCCTGCTGCGAGAGTCCCGGCAGCGAATCGAACTCGGCGAGAATGCCGATGACCGGGGCGCCCTGGCCGAAGGTTGCCACGAAAGCGGTGGGCATGTCGGCCACGCCCCGTTCGACGCGGAAGCCCGCTTCTTCCAGCATCTGGGCCAAGAGGGCGCTCGACTGGTGTTCCTGATAGCCGGCCTCGGCCCAGCGCCAGATTTGCTGTGCCGCGTCCCAGCAGGTGTCGGCGCGCTTGGCGACCGACTCGGCGAGTTGCGGTTTTCCGGCGATTGCGGTGCCGGCCAGAATCCCCCAGAACAGCGGAAAAACGAGGTTTCCAGCGGCGCGCCGCGGCGTGCGCAAGTGTCCGACCAGGGTGCGGGACTTCATGAAAAATTTCCTTCTCGTCGCCAGCGGCAGTTTGCTAGCAAGCGGCAAACTCAACCCAGAATTCGCAACGCGCGGAAACCCACCTCCCGCGCGGGCTCCATGATAGTTCCTCGCGCGGCCGGCCGCACCCCGATTGCCCTTCAGGCAAGTTCCGCGGAGCCAATCACTTCGAGCGCGCGCGACCGGCGTGACGGCGGCTGCGCGTGTCGCGGCGCGAGATTCGCAGTTGGCGATCGTCCGCGCGACGCTGCGTCTGCTGTCAGTCCTGCGCGGCCGGAGGGCTGGTGCCAGCGTTTGGACCCGCGCGAACAGGGGTTCGTAGAATAGCGATGTTCCGCCACGGCGCGGCCCGAGCGCGATTCGCTGCTCACCGTTGCCGGGGCGCACTTGCGGAGATGAGGCCATGATCCAAAGCACCATGCGGCGAGCGCGATTGGCGCTGGGGGGATTCGTCTGCGTGACGGCGATGTGGGGGGCGGCAGCCGGCGCCCTGGCCGCCGTGCCGCAGTTGGAGTTCGACACCAGCTACACCGTCGAATGCCGCGACGTCACTCCGCGCGACTTCGCCGTGCGCTATCCCGATTCGCGGATCGTCGAAGCCAAGTTCCGCGTGTCGACATGGTTCACCGCGGGACGTGAGGCGGATCTCGATGAGCTGATCGTGGAGATCACCAGCCCCAACAAGACCCTGCCCGTCGTTGATTTCATGCCGCGCACCGAGCTCGATACCGATATCGCGGGCGCGATCGAAGTGGTCGAGAGCGACGAGCACACGACTTCGACCAATGCTGGCGTCGGCGGCAGCGTCGGGGTCGAGTACGGCATCGTCAGAGCCCAGGCGACCCCGTCGGCCGGCGGCGGCAAGACCCATCTCTCCAGCACCAAGGAAACCTACAAGCGGCTGCCTCCCAAGCAGCTCCTCCTGGCCTCGGGCACGATCAACCGCGGCTACGGCGTGTTCTTCAAGCTCAAGCCCTCGCCGCAGGCCGCGCTCGAAGGCGTGCGCGAATTCGCCTGCCTGTTCCTCGTCCCCCACGACTGGCGCGGGCAAGCGGTGCAAGTGAGCTGCAGCGCACTGGCGACCAAGAGAAGCTACTTTTCCTCCACGACCGAACGCTGCGGCGAAGGAACGTTCTACGTCGGCCTGTTCCTCGAAGGGGATATGGTCGCTCGCACGACGGTCGAAGAGTTGGCCAAGGCCGAAGGTCGCAAGGCGGCCGACGAGCTCGCGCAGCGCCAGTCGGGTGCGACGAGTTGGACGGCCTTCAAGCCGCTCAACCAGGCGGTCCACGCCTCGCGCAATCTCTTTCCGATCTATGGCAAGCAGGATTCGCCCCCGGTGTCGCGTGCCAAGGCCCAGGTGCCGCGGAACGACCCAGCACGCGACACCGCGGCGGGCGAGTCAATCGAGTGAGCTGCGAGCACGGGCGTTAGCCGCGTCGGAGCGACTCAATCGCCGCGACCAGCGCCGCCAACGCCTGGTCGTCTCCCATGAAGTGGTCGCGTCCCACGAGCACGAGCGCGTCGGGCGCCAGACCACTATTGGCCGCCAACTCGCGGCTGTCGCCGACAGGAATCAAGTCGTCGGCCGGCGCATGCAGGATGATGGTGCGCGGACCGACGCGCGCGGCCGTACCCCACCGCTTCCAAGCCGGGGCAATCAGCACCAGCGGCGTGTCACCCAGTTCGAGGCCTAGCGCAACGGCGCCGCCGCGACTCGAGCCCACCACGACGTCGGGGTGTGACGCGGCAAAAGCCTCCCTGGCGTTCTGCAGCGATTGGTCGAAATCGTCGTCCGGCAGGAGGGGATTGACGACCTCGTAGCCGCGCTGCTGGAGGAACGTCGGCTTGAAGCCTCCCGGTCGCGCCCCAAACCCGTGCAAGTAGAGAATCTTGGTCATTTCGAGATCGCCGTAAGTCGGGAGTTCACCTCTGGCGCGGGGCGCGAGTCGTCGCGTGCCCTCGCTTCCTTCTTGAGCGCGCAAAAGGATTTCGGCATCAGAGTTGCTTGTGGGGCCTCGCGGCCAGCGATAGGGTTGAAGTATAGCCCCTTCCACCGCGCGCCGCGCGGGCCCGCCGCCGCGCGTCCGCCGATCCAGGGCGTAGCGCCGCCTCGCTTAACTCAGGCCCAGCCTATGGTCAGTTTCATTTCGCGGCTGTTCGACACGTCGGGCTTCATGCCGCGCTGGTATTGCGGGGAGTGGTCGCCATCCCTGGGATATCTGCACATCGTTTCCGATCTGGGGGTCTGGAGCGCTTACCTGGCCATCCCCTTGGTGTTGGGATACTTCCTGATTCGCAAGCGGGATCTGCCGTTCCGGATGATCTTCGTGCTCTTCGGCGCGTTCATCCTGGCCTGCGGCACGACCCACCTGATGGATGCCGTGATCTTCTGGTGGCCCGCTTACCGGCTCGCCACCTTGATCAAGCTCGCCACGGCCGCCGTTTCGTGGGCGACCGTCCTGGCGCTGGTGCCGATTACGCCCCTGGTACTGGCCATGCGCACGCCGCAGGAACTCGAGGGAGAAATCGCCGAGCGGCGCCGGGCTGAGGACGCACTGAAGAAGCTACAGGCCGAACTGGAGCAGCGCGTCGAGGAGCGCACGCGCGAGCTCGCACAAGTCAACGCCGCCCTGACGGCCGAGATCGAGTCGCGCCGCCGCACCGAGGCGGCCCTCCGCCAGCAGCGCGAGTGGTTCCAGGTGACCCTGGCCAGCATCGGCGACGCCGTGATCGTGACCGACCCGCTCGGCCACATCACCTTCCTCAACGCGGGGGCGGAAACGTTGCTGGGCTGGCCCGCCCTCGAAGCGATCGGCCAGCCGGTCGACGTCGTCTTTCAACTCGTCGACGAACAGACGGGCGAGCGGCGCGAGTCGCCGGTCCGCGCGGTTCTCTCCCGGCTCGAGACGGTCAATCTCAGTCCCGATGCGCTCTTGGTGCAGCGCGACGGCAAGCGGGTGGCCATCGCCGACAGCGCCGCCCCGATTCGCACCGACGGGGGCGAGATTCTCGGCGCCGTAATGGTCTTTCACGATATCTCCGAACGCAAACAGAGTGAATCGGTCCTCCGCGATAACGAGGAGCGCTTGCGGCTGGCGCTCGAAGCCGGGCACATGGGAACCTGGGAGTGGAACCTGGCCACCGACAAGGTCGTGTGGTCGCCAGGGCTCGAAGCCATTCATGGCCTTGCGCCAGGGACGTTCGCCGGCACGTTCGAGGCGTACCTCCAGGACGTGCATCCTGCCGACCGATCGTTCGTCACCGAGGCGCTCAATCGCACGCTCGCCGAGCAGACCGACCATCACATCGAGTACCGTTTGATGTGGCCGGATGGCTCCATTCATTGGGTTGAGGGACGCGGCAAGCTCTTCGCCAGCGCCACTGGCAAACCCGAGCGGATGGTGGGGGTCTGCACCGACATCACCCACCGGAAGCAGGCCGAAGTCGCGTTCCGGTTTCTGGCCGATGCCAGCAGCACGCTCACGGCCCTGGTCGAGATCGAAAGCACGATGCAAAAGGTGGCTCGGCTGTCGGTGCCGTACTTCGCCGATTGGTGCCTGGTGGACGTGGTGGGGGAGGATGGCCACATCAGCCGCATTGCCGCGGCGCACGCCGATCCCGCCCGACAAGAACTGCTCGAACGCTTCGGCCGCGACTTTCCCAGCGACTGGGACAAGACCACGGTCGTCACCCGGGTACTCCGCAGCGGACAGGCCGAGCTGCACTCCGAGATCTCCGAGGAAGTCCTCCGCAGCGGCGCCATCAACCAGGAACATCTCGACCTGATCCATGCCTTGAATCCCCGCTCCGCGATCTGGGTCCCGCTGGCGATTCATGGTCGGATTCTGGGAGCGATGGGATTCGTGGCGGGCGAATCGGGCCGCCGCTACGGGCCCACCGATCTGGCCCTGGCCGAGGACCTGGCCGGGCGCGCGGCAATCGCGCTCGAGAACTCGCGCCTCTATCGCGAGGTGCGCGACGCCGATCGCCGCAAAGACGAGTTTCTGGCGATGCTTGCCCACGAACTGCGCAATCCGCTGGCCCCGATTCGCAATGCGCTCTACATCCTGCGCGCGGCCGACAAGGACGAGGAAACCGTCACCGCCGCGCGCGACATCATGGAACGGCAGGTACAGCACCTGATCCGGCTGGTCGACGATCTCCTCGACGTCTCCCGCATCATGCGGGGACGGATCGAGCTGCGGCGCGAACCCATCGAGATCGCGGCCGCGGTCAGCCGGGCGATCGAGACGGCTCAGCCCTTGATCGACGAGCAACAGCACGTGCTGGAAGTGAGCCTACCGGCCGAGCCCATCCGCGTTGACGCCGACCTGATCCGCCTGGCGCAGGTGATCGGCAACTTGCTCAACAACGCGGCCAAGTACACCGAGCGCGGCGGCCGCATCCGGCTCGCGGTCTGGGGCACGCCGCTGGAGCTGGTGATCTCCGTCAAAGATACCGGCATCGGCATTTCGCGCGAGGTGCTCCCGCGCATCTTCCGGCTCTTCATGCAGGCCGATCGCTCGATCGAGCGGAGCCAGGGGGGCTTGGGAATCGGGCTCACGGTCGTGCAGACGCTGGTCGCCATGCACGGCGGCTCGATCACGGCCGACAGTCCCGGTCCCGGACAGGGGAGCGAGTTCATCGTGCGGCTCCCCCGTCTGCTCGAGCGCCAGTCCGCCGACGATCCGGCAACCACGGCAGCGCGGCTGCCGGCCGCCGGCCCCGCCTCGCGGCGCGTGCTGGTGGTCGACGACAACATCGACGCCGCTCGCACGCTGGCCGCCATGCTCCGCCTGCACAAACACGACGTGCACGTCGCCCACGACGGCATCGCGGCCTTGGAGATGATTCAGGCCAATCCGCCCGACGTCGTGCTGCTCGACATCGGGCTGCCTGGGGTCAGCGGCTATGAGGTCGCGCGCCGG
>JAEUIK010000677.1 GCA_016793185.1 Planctomycetaceae bacterium
CGAGGCGTAGTAGCCCAGGTTGGGCATGTCGGTGACCCCGCCCGAGACGGGCGAGTCGTTCCAATGCCGGGCCCCGATGCCCGAGCCGTACCAGAGATAGTATTGAATGCCGAAGCGGGTCTCCCCCCGCGCGGCCGCGGCCGGCGGCGGGCGATGCGCTTGCTGCCACTCGCCGTGGGTGCGCTCGATGATCTCCAGCAGTTGGCTGGCCGTGTTGTCCCAGGTGTAAGCTTTGACGCGCTCGAGCCCGGCCGCTCCCATGCGATGGGCGACTTCCTTGTGGTCGCGCAAGTAACACATCCGCTCGGCGATCTCGGCGGGTCGCGCCGGCACGAGGAACGCGCAGTTCTCATCGACCGTCTCGGTGAAGCCCCCCTCCTTGGCCGCGATCAGCGGTTTGCCGGCCGCCATGGCCTCGAGCGCCACGATGCCGAACGGCTCCTTGACCGGCACGAAGACCACGGCCAAAGCGCGCGAGAAGAGGATCTGAATCTCGAGGTTCGTCAGGCCGTGGAGAAAGAAGACGCGGTCGGCCACCCCCATTCCGGCGGCGGTGCGAAGGAGTTTTTCCTTCTCGGGGCCGCTGCCGACGATGTAGAGCTGCGAGTCTTCGACATAGCGCAGGGCCTCGATGATCAGCTTGACGCGCTTGTGCGGCCAGAGCTGGCCGACCGCCAGAAAGATATTCTCGTGCGACGGGCGGTAGATGAACTCCGACGTGTTCACGCCGGGATACACGACGTCGTCGATCTTGGTGTTGTAGATCCCCTCGAGGTAGCCGGCCGCGTAGCGGCTGTTGGCCACGATGCGATCGGGCTTGCCGAGCTTGTCGAACATGTCCATCGCGCCGAGGTAGGCCTCGTAAGTCACGTCGCTGATGCGATCGTAGTTGTACTTCGGGTAGATGTGTAGACTGCGCTGGAACCGGTCGGCAAAGTCGTCCAGCGGCTGCTCGTACCGCAGGTCATGCAGGATCCGCAGCGGTTCCTGCGGGCACCAGACCATCGGATGGACGTCGATCAGGTGCGTCGGCCAGAGGTGGGTGTGGTAGAGATCGTGGTCGCCGATCTCCTGCTCCCAGATTTTCGGCAGCAGCACGGCGTTCAAGAGGATGGAATGCTCGCCTTCAAAATTCGGCGAGATCCGCGCCCGCGCCACTTGCTTGCCGATGCCGTGCTCGTGGAGCAGCTTCTCGTTGAAGTGCGCCGAGTAGATCGTGATCTGGTGGCGGTCCTGCCAGCGCGAAACGCACTCCATGAGGAACCGCTCGGCGCCCCCGTACTTCGACAGCTCGGGAATGATCACCGCCAGGTCGATGGGCTGGCGCGCGTCGTCCGGCGACGGCGGCCGGGGGGGAGTCGATGCTGGATTCCTCTTTGCCAAAATGCGGTCCTCTGCGCTCGCCGGCGCCTGGTCGCGGCCACGGCGCGCGCTCAGGCCGCGGCCACGGTGGGATGGACGAAGGCGTGGTAATGCTCGATGACTTGCTGCGGGGGACCGATCTCGCGGAGGCGGCCGCCATCCATCCAGGCCACGCGATCGCTGACGCGGGCCACGCTCTCCATGTCATGGCTCACGAAGACCATCGTCACGGCGTCGCTGCGGAACTGCTGCATCCGCGCCAGGCATTTCTGCTGGAACTCCAAATCGCCCACCGCCAATGCCTCGTCCACCAGCAGGATGTTCGGCGAGAGATGGACCGCGACCGAGAAGCCGAGCCGGGCGGTCATGCCCGACGAGTACGTCCGCAACGGCCGGTCGACGAACTGCGCCAGGCCGGAGAAGTCGATGATCTCGTCGAGCCGGGCGAGGACCTCGCGGCGCGTGAGCCCCAGCAGGATGCCATTGAGGACGATGTTTTCGCGCCCCGTGAGATCCGCGTGGAAGCCGGCGCCGAGTTCCAGCAAGGGACAGATCCGTCCGCGAGTGACGACCGTGCCGGCTGAGGGGCGGAGCACGCCGGCGATGAGCCCCAGCAGCGTGCTCTTGCCGGCGCCGTTGCGGCCGATCACGCTCAGGCTTTCGCCCTGGGCGATTTCGAGCGAGAGATCCTGCAAGGCGCAAAACGGCTTCCGCGCGCGCATCGCGCGGATCTGCGTGGGCAGATGCAGCACGAGGTTCTTCAAGCCCCCGAGAACCGCGTTCTCGACGTGATATTCCTTGGTGACATGGCGGAACTGGATGGCCGGGTCGCTAGACAATTTCGGCAAACCTCCACACCAGAGCCTGGTACACGCGATAACCCACCAGGCAGCACACCAGCGCCCACAGGGCCGCCAGGGCCGCGAACTCGCCCGGCACGGACCCGCGGTAAAACAACCCCTGCCAGCAGAGCACCAGCGGGGCAAACGGGTCCGCCATCAGCACCCAGCGAAAGTTCGGCGGCAGCTTCTCGTAGGGATAGATCACCGGCGTGACGTAAAACAACAGGTGCATGATGATCGTCGACAACCGCTCCAGATCGCGGAAGAAGAGATTGACCGTGGCGATCAACAGGGCCAGCCCGAACGTCATCGCGAACTGCATGACCACCAGCGCCGGCAGCCACCAGAACCACGAAACGGTCGGGTACCGGCCGTAATAGATCATGAAGCCGACGACGATGGGAATCGAAATCGCGAAATGCACCAGCTCGTTGAGCACGCTGGCCAGGACCAGCGTCGCCCGATGAAAGCGGACCTTCTTGATCAGCGAGCTATTGCCGAGGAAGGCGAAGTTCGCCGAGGTGACCGTGTTGCTGATCCAGTGCCAGGGAAAGAGTCCCCCGATCAGGAACAGCGAGTAGGCCGGCAGGTCGAACCGCATCACGATCTTGAACAGCACGAAGAAGACCAGGGCGAACGCCAGCGGGTGCATGAGCGACCAGGCGTAGCCAATCACGGTGCTCTTGTAGCGGACCTTGAACTCCTTGGCGACGAGCACCGCGAGGAGATCGCGGTAATAGATGAGCTGCTCGCGGCTCGGCCACTGCCAGCCCGCCGCGGATCGCGCGCCCGGGGGCGTGTTTTCGATGAGTTGGGAACAGGCGTCCATGTCCGTCACCCAGGGTGAGCGCCAGCGAAGTCTCTCTGCCAAACCCGACAGCCAGCCTGGAGGCTGCGCGTGCGGAGCCGTCATCCATGGCGGCGGACCGCGCAGCAGGCCGGTGCGGCGGCTTCTCTCCCACAACACCCCCCAAGAGGCACCCCGGGTCGTGACGCGCGGCTCGCAGCCGCTCGCGCACCGCGAGAAGAACTCGGGGCGCGGACGGAACACCGGGGGCTGAATGCGGGAGCTTGCGGAATTTGGGTATATCAGAACGACAATTATGTGAAAAGACCTGGTCGCACGGCGCAGCGTGCCGTGCTGCGAGACTCGGCGCGACAGAGGCTATTTGCTAGCAGAATCTCGGCGGGCGCCCGCGCGCTCACTGACGACGGGTCGCCGCGCATCACGTGTGGCGCGTCACTGGTCAACTGCGCGAACCTCATGGTTCGCCGAGTCGCAATACGGGTGCGGCCGCGGCGTTCTTTCCTTGGGCCGTTCACGGTTCGTCCGCGCCGACCGAAGTGCCGAGGGCGAGGCCGCTTGCTCTTGCGTCTGGGCGACGATTAGCGATACCTTCCCGGCCGCAAACCGCAGCAGTTGGCCGCGTATGGCGCCCTGGCAACGGCTGTTTGCACCACCCGGCCCCCTGCCGGCGGTTCTTTGTCTCGTAGGTGAGCGGAATCAGGTCCCCCATGTCATTGGCAGCAGATCCTGGACGACGCTGGTCCGAACATTGGGGTTGGATGGCTGCGCTGTTGATCGCCGCGATCCTGCAGGGGATTGTCGCCTGGCGCTCGCCGCTGGTGGCGCGCGACGGGATCGACTTCATTCGCTACGCCCAGGGGCTGCCGGAACAGGGACGCGAGCTGATCCGGGTGAAAGACCAACACCCCGGCTACCCACTGCTGATCCTCGAGTGCGCCGCGCTGGTGCGCCCGTGGGTCGCCTCGGAGACCCAGCTCTGGATCATCGCGGCCAGGATTCCGTCGCTGGCGTTGGGATTGGGCAGCGTCGCGGTGGTCTGGCTGCTGGCGCGCCGGCTCTTCGATCGCTGGACCGCCGACCTGGCGGCGCTGATTTGCGCAGTGATGCCAATCTTTCGTCAGAACGCGGCCGACGCCCTGACCGATTCGCCCCACATGTTCTTCTATCTGCTTGCCACGTGGCTTGCCTGCGAAGGACTGACGCGGATGTCGTGGCCCTGGTGGGCGGGAGCCGGCGCGGCGAGCTCGCT
>JAEUIK010000681.1 GCA_016793185.1 Planctomycetaceae bacterium
ATGGAATCCGGGGTCTACGCGCCGGAAGAAGATACCAAGCCGATCCTCAAATGGGGGCGCGATCGCTTCCTGCCGACGAACTTCGCTTTTCTCGATGACGGTGGATTCCTGCTCGCCGACGGTTACGGCTCGTTCTACATCCATCGCTACGACAAGGATGCCAACTGGAAGTCGTGCTTCGGTGGTCCCGGCCAGGGGGAGGGAACGTTCAATACGCCGCACGGCATCTGGGTGGATCGCCGCGCGGGGCGCGAGCCCGCCATCGTCGTCTGCGATCGGGCGAACAACACGCTGCAGTACTTCACCATGGACGGCAAGTACCTCGAAACCCTCACCGGCTACGGACTGCCGGCCAACGTCGAGACCTGGCAGAACCTCCTGGTCGTGCCGGAACTGCACGCCCGCATCACGCTGCTGAACGACAAGAACGAGGTGGTCGCGCGGTTGGGCGACGATGCGGCCCGCATCACCGCCAAGGACGGGATGAGCATCCGCGGCGACCGCTCGAAGTGGAATCCCGGCAAGTTCGTCCACCCGCACGACGCCTGCTTCGGCCACGACGGGAGCATCTTTGTGGCCGAATGGGTCGCCACGGGGCGCGTCTCGCGTCTGAAGCGGCTGGCCTAGGCCCGAAATCGACGCGTGGCGCACCAGGCGGCGGCCGCCGAACGGTCCGTCGTGCCCCGCCGCGCCCGTCGAGTTCGACTTGCCGAGCCCGCTAGGATCAAGTATCAGCATGCGCCCCGCTGCTCCGGTCGGGCGTTCGACGTGCCATCAGCAAGGATGCTCACGATGTCACTGCCAGCACTCGTGGTGGTTGCTAGTCTCCTGTCCGCAGCTCCCAGCTCGCCCAGCCCGAATTCAGCGGGTCCGGCAAAGAATGTCGCCCACTTCCCGATCCTGGAGATGGAGGATCAGTTCGCCCGGGCGCAGCGTGTGAGCGACCTGCGCGGCGAAGTGGTCGTGCTCGTTTTTTCGGACAAAGCGGGGGCGGAGGCGAGTCGCACACTAGGGGCCAAGCTGCACGTGCACTTTCACCCGTCGGCCGCCGGTCAGAAACCGGCCGTCGCGGCTCAAGCCCCGCCGGCGCCGTTGCCGAATTGGCCACCGCAGCTTCCCACGCCCGACGTGAAGCTGATTCCGATCGCCGTGATCGGCGACGTGCCCGACGTGCTCAAGCCGATGGTGCGAGGGCGTTTCCGCCAGGTGTCGCCCGACGGAGTGATCTGGCTCGACTTTACCGACGCCATGCGCCGGCAGTTCCAGGTCGTTCCCGACGTACCGAACGTCGCCGTCCTGGATAAGAGGGGGCAGCTCCGCTTCACGATCGCCGGCAATCTCGAGCCGCAGCACGTTGCGCAGCTCGTCGGAGTGATCGACAAGCTGCGCCGCGAGATGCCGCGCACGGCCGCGCCGAGCGCTACCAGCCCGCCAAATCCCTCGGCTGCTCCGCCGGCCAGGTATCCTGCGGTCGCGCGCGAACCACTGCCCACGCGCGTGCGTTGAGCGGCGCCCGCCGCTAGAATCCGGACAGTTCCCGCGGCGCTTCCGCGCGCGGGTCGGTCAGGAGGACGTTCGCATGCCCGCGGATCGCTGGGTTTCACTGGGTCCGGTCGCCGAGCTCGCACGCCGCGAGCTGCAACCGCTCGAAGCGGAGGGGACGCCGATCGCCCTCTGCTATCGCGACGGCCAGTTTTCGGCCCTCTCGGGCGTTTGCAATCATGTCGGCGGCCCCTTGGGACAGGGGAAGATCGACGGCGATTACGTGACCTGCCCCTGGCACTTCTGGATGTTCCACTGGCAGACCGGCCAGACGCGCCCCGAGATTGGGGACGGGTGCGTGCCGACCTATCCGACGAAGATCGAGAACGGCGTGCTCTTGGTGAATGTCGCCGCCGCGGGACCGCGAAAGCATATCCCCCATCCGCCACATCCGCTGGCGCGGCAGGTGCAGCGCGAGCCGGGCCCGATCCGCGTGGTGGGGATCTCGACGACGATGATGAATCGCGATTTTCCGCGCCCCAGCACCTCGGAGTTGCTGCTCGACGAAGCGCTCGGGCAGGCGACATCGCAGGGCTGCGAGACGCAGCTCATTCGCCTCCGCGAACTCGCGTTCCGCCACTGCGAGGGCTTTTACTCGCGCAGCGCCCACGCCTGCACCTGGCCCTGCTCGATCACGCAGATGGATCCGACCGACCAGCTCGACCGCGTCTACGAAGCGTTCGTCCATTGGGCCGACGCGATCTTGATTGCCACGTCGATCCGCTGGGGCGCGCCGGCCAGCCTCTATCAAAAGATGGTCGAGCGCATGAATTGCATCCAGAACCAGGAAACAATCGCCGACCGGCACCTGCTCAAGAACAAGTCGGTCGCCTTCATCATCACCGGCGGGCAGGACAACATACAGGCCGTCGCCGGCCAGATGCTGGGCTTCTTCGCCGAAGTCGGCTGTCAGTTTCCGCAATTCCCCTACATCGCTCACTCCCGCGGCTGGAGCGCCGAGGATATGGAGAACAACATCCGCTACGTCGAGCAAAGCGAGTCGCTCAAGGAAGGAGCCCGCGGCCTGGCCGAGCGCACGATCGACATGGCGCAGTTGCTGGTCGAGGGAGCACTGGGAAAAGTCGCACTGGTGCCGGGGGGCCGGAAGGGGAATCAATTGGATGTGAAGGCGCAGATCTGAGAATGCCTGCTTGCCCCCCGCAGCAAGCCACACCGAAGTCGCGACAAACACTAGCCCGAAGCGCCAGCGAGGGATCTTAAACGAGTTCACACTCCGCAAAACCCTCGCTGGCGCTTCGGGCTAGTTTGGGTATTGGTGGATTGTTTCAACAGACTCAGGCAGTCCAGCAATTCGTCTGCTGTAGCTGGCCTCTCCGAGGCCGGCTCGCTCGTCCCCTCGCCCCGGTACTCCGGGGAGAGGGTTAGGGTGAGGGGTCTTTGCCCTGCTGTCGACGTTCGAGCGATTTCGTTGACGAAAACCAGCCCGCGCTCCGGCCCCTCATCCGGCCTGTCGGCCACCTTCTCCCCGGCGTACCGGGGAGAAGGATCTTGGCGTAATGCCAACCCTGCTTTGCACCGACCTGCCTTGCACCACCGTCTGCCCCAACTCACCCCTGCCGCTGATAAAATGCCGAACCAATACCGCTCCACACTTCATAAGCCAACAGCTGATGGCCGGCTGCGGACAGGTGAATTGAATCGATCGTCGTCATATCCCTGAGGAGCACGCCCAAGAGCATGCTCTTGGGGACCAACAGAACCTGATACTTCGCGCAGAGTCGGCGCTGCGCTCGGCCATACGCGTGCGTAAACGGCAACAAAGGCAGCTCGAACATCACGACCGTGCGGCCCGGCCGGTGGACGTCGCCCAGCAGCGCTTCCAGTCCCTGTTCAAACTCGGCGGCCGTCGTCGAACCCAAGAGATCGTTCCCGCCGATCTCGAGAATCAACAGGTTTACTTCCGCGGGAAGTGTTGCCGCCTGGTCGCGGGCGGTGGCTACGGTCGCTCCCGCGCGGGCCTGGTTCCAGATGGTGATCTGGCGAGCGTCCGCCAAGTATTGCGGCCACGTCGATGGTCCCTGCTCGCTGATGCCAGCCGAGAGCGAGTCGCCGATGACACCTACGACCGGGTCTTTGATCAATTCGACCTGAGGACGAACGTGGTAAGTCGCTTCCCAAACGACGGCAACGCTCCAGGCAAAAACTGCTGCGAGGAGTGTCAGCCCGCGGTAAGCCGGGGCGATATTCGTCCGGCCGCGCAAGAACCACCACGCTGAAGTGGCGGCGAATAACACGGCGTACAACGTGACTGGCAGGGGAGTCACCGAAAACGTGATCAGGATCACGCCCACGATCAACGAGATGCGGCTGATCCACTGCAGCCCATGCCGACGGCTGGAGGCCGTGGCCATCGCCACGAACACCAAGGCCGCGCCCGAGAAGAAGGCGTTGCCACTGACCAGGTGGTAGAGGATCGCGTTGGTCGTCACGTCTGTTCCCGAGTTCGGGCGGCCCCATCCCCGTCAATCGGCCGAGCGGATTTGCAGAGCAGATTGGACCGCGGCAAAACGTTCCTCGACATCCCCGCGGTCGGCCTCCTCGGGGATGGATTGTTGACTAGCCCGCTGGATCAACTCCGCGTGTCTCAGCAGCGCCGCGCGATCCGCTTCCCGTTGTCCGCTGTTCGCGACGACCGCCAGGGTCTCAAGCAGGCGAATCATCACGGCGGGGCTCGACCTGCCATATTGCCTGATCTGATTGAAAGCCGCATCTGTAATCGATTCGATGGTCGATGGGTAGGCGATCACGCGTAACCGACCCTCGGCGTCATAGCGGCGATTCGACGGCACTGATCGCCGGCACCGTCGACTGAGCGCCTGGCCGAGCCGGTCGATACAAGCCATTGCCGTGAACGGATCGTTGACACCGGGCGACAACGCGCGCACGGCAATTTCCACTAACTGGTCGATTGCAAACTCCACGTCTTGAAACGGCGTACGATGCGTCGCAAGAGTAAACACGCCATTCAGGGTCTGGCACAGTTCATCGTCGGCGCGATCGCTCGGCCAGAGTGTGGCCAACGGGTTGCCAAGCACGACAAAATGCCCGGGGCGGCGCTGCAGCGACACAACGACATCGTGTTCACATGCGAGTCGCAGCAGCGCCGACTCATTGATCGCAGCGATATAGCCGCTGGCAAGTGCGGCGATCGGCGCGGTGTCGTGGATCATCGCAGCCGGAACCGCGGTCTCCACCGGTTTCGCCGGGCTCGGCGGCCCTTGGCCAAGCTCCTCGGGCCACAGCCGATCGATGGTTTCGTCCAATTCCCGACCAACGGTTGCAATCACTTCGTTAGCCTGGATCGAGACGGCAACGTGATGAATGAAGTAGATCGAGACTCCCAGACCGACCAAAGCGAAGAAAAAGCCGACGGTGACGCTGATGCCTGGCACGAATTGTTCTTGATTCGTCCCGCGCACGGTTCGCAATACCAGCAGGCAGTAGATGTAAGTGGCCGTGAAGGTTCCGAGGACAAATTGATTGCCGCGATCGCGGATAAAGTTGCGCAGCAATCGCGGTCCAAACTGGGCGGAGGCTAGCGACAGCGCCACGATCGTAATCGAAAAGACGACGCCAGCGACGGTAATCATCGAACCGGCGATCGTGGACAGAACGGCACGCGCTCCCTCGGGACCGCCGGTGTAGGTCCAGTCCCATTTCTCCGACAGATCCGCTTGCGCAACCCGGTCCAATTGGGGCAACGCCAACGCCAGCGTCACGGCGCCCAGTGCCATAACGGCTGGCAAAAACCAATAGTTCGTCCGCAGCGCGTCCCAATGGCGGACTAGCCAGGTGTGCATGCGCGTGCTTCCGTAGGTTGGTCCAAAGGGCCTCGGCAACGCCCCTCGATCGCTGGTTCGCGATTCTTGTCCAACGATCCGTCCATTCCCCGGAGCACTCGAGCGGGTCGCGGGCTGCGATCAATTTCGCGCTTACTTCTCCGCAATCAACTCGGCGATCTTCTGCCGCAGGAATTCTTCCCCTCTGGCCCCCTCCCAGTTCAGCTCGCCGTACCACCAGTAGCGGACCTGGCCGCGCTTGTCGATGAGGTAGACGCTGGGCCACATGTTGTTGCCCCAGGCTTTCCAGTTCTCGCTCGCGGCGTCGAAGGCCACGGGATACTGAATGCCCCGCTCCTTGACGTTTGCCTGGAGGCTCTCGAGGCTCTTCTCCTGCTGCGTCTCGGGCGTGTGGATGCCGACAATAGTGAGTTCTGATTTGGGGAACTTCTCGTACCAGCCCTGGTAGTGCGGCAGGTTGCGAATGCAATTGATGCAGCCGAAGGCCCAAAAGTGCAGGGCGACGACCTGGCCCCGCTTGGACTTGAGATCGAGGCCGTCGGTGTTGATCCAGGCCGAGACGTCGCGCAACTCGGGCGCGACGCAGCCGATCTGCCGCACGCGGCCCAGCTCGAAGGGCTCGCCGGTTAGGCGCGTCAACTGGGCGAGCTGCTTGTCGTCGAGAACGTCGAGGATCGCCCGCGAATTGGGGGCCCCGGCCGACGCCGACTTGGGCGAGCTAGCTTGATCGCTTCCCGCCGCGCCTGCCCCGGCCGGTTCGCTCGCCGCGACGAGCAACTTCTTGATGCGCGTGACTTGTTCGTCGGACAAGTTCACCTTCGCGGCCAGATCGGGGGCGACAAGTCCCCGGTATCCCCGCGCCTGCACCACGAGCTGGTCGAAGCGTTGCCGCTGGTCGGCCGACAGGGTCTGGGCGATGCCCTCGCGCAGCCGGGCGAGCAGCGCATCGAGTTTGTCGCCGCACTTGGCCACGGGCACGTCGCGGAGCACCCAGAACTCGTTGTCAACTTCTGCAATCGCCTGCGACAGCTTCGCCGTCTGTTGCGCGGTGAGCTTCAGCTCGGCGTGGACGGTGGGATCGCGTGCGAGGAAGAGCGTCAGATAGGGGAGCGCGGGAGTCTCGACGAGCGCTGCGTCGCCGGGCGCCGATGCTGTGGGGGGCGCTTCGGCGGGCGCCGACTGAGCAGGCGCCGTGGCGGTGGCTCGCGGAGGCTTGGGCTTCGCCTGGGGCTTCTTCGCCGGCTCGGCCGAGAATCCCAGCCCACTGGCGTGGACCAGCGCCGCGAACAGAATGACTGCCAGGCTCTGCCGTCTCATCCCAGCCTCTCTTCGTTCCGAACGAGTGCTCTCAGGCCAGGATGCTCTCGACGACCTCGCCGTGCACGTCGGTGAGGCGGAAATCGCGTCCCGCGTGCCGATACGTGAGACGGGTATGGTCGAGCCCCAGCAGGTGCAGCATCGTGGCATGCAGGTCGTGCAGGTGAACCTTGTCTTGCACCGAGTAGTAACCGTAATCGTCGGTCGCGCCATAGCGGAAGCCCGGCTTCACACCCCCGCCGGCCAGCCACATCGTGTAGCCGTGCGGATTATGGTCGCGGCCGTCATCCCCTTGCGCGGTCGGCGTGCGGCCAAACTCGCCTCCCCACAGCACCAACGTATCTTCCAGTAGACCCCGGGCTTTCAAATCGCACAACAATCCGGCAATCGGCTTATCGACTTCGGCCGCATTGGCGGAATGATCCTTTCTCAACCCCCCGTGCTGGTCCCACTTGTAACTGTGGGTGACCTGCACGAACCGCACGCCCCGTTCGGCAAAGCGCCGGGCCATCAGGCATTGCCGGCCGAAGTTGCGGGTCCGGGGATCGTCGAGCCCATAGAGCTGGTGCATGGCCGCGGTCTCGCCGGAGACGTCCTGCAACTCGGGAGCGGCCGCCTGCATGCGGAAGGCGAGCTCGAACGCCTGGATGCGACCCTCCAATGCCAGATCGGGACCGGTGCGAATAAGCTGGTCCTGGTTCAACTCGCGGAGCAAGTCGAGTTCGAGCCGCTGCAAATCGGCGGGCGAGCGGGCGTCGATGAACGGGATCTTGGCCTGCTCCGAGGGGACGCTGGCGTTCCCCAGCGGCGTGCCGTGATAAACGGCCGGCAGAAAGGCCGAGCTGTAGTTGTTGACGCCGCCGTGCGTGAGCGTCGGGCAAACCGTGACAAACGCGGGCAAGTTGTCGTTCTCGGTGCCGAGGCCGTAGCCGATCCACGAGCCCATGCTGGGGCGGACGAACGTATCGCTGCCCGTGTGCAGTTCCAGCAGCGCGCCGCCGTGGCGCGAGTTCGAACCGTGCATGCCGTGCAGAAAACAGATATCGTCGACACGCTCGGCCACGTGCGGAAAGAGCTCGCTGACCCAGGCGCCCGACTGGCCGTGCTGGCGGAACTTCCAGGGACTGGCCAGCAAGTTGCCGGTCTCCGACGAGACCACGCGCGGCTTATCGAATGGCAGCGGCTTCCCGTGGTCGCGTGCCAGCAGCGGCTTGTAGTCGAACGTATCGACCTGCGAGGGCCCGCCGTGCATGAACAAGAAGATCACCCGCTTGGCGCGCGGGGCAAAGTGCGGTACCCGGGCGGCCAGCGGATTGGCGCTGGATGGCGCGCTTTCCGCCGCGCTGGCCCCCCGTCCCGCGGCGGCACCCAGCATTTCGTGCA
>JAEUIK010000703.1 GCA_016793185.1 Planctomycetaceae bacterium
AGCGAGCTAGTACAGGGCGATGGCTCGGCCCGGGCCGCCGTGGCAACCCTTCACCTTGATGGGCGCGAAGATGAAGTAGGCCTGCGGTGGAAGTTGGCTGACCCCGGTCAGGTACTCAACGCCCAGCATGCGATAGCTACCCAGAGCCCAATAGGTCAGCAGCGCGCGCTTGGGCTCCGATCCCCCGAGCGTCGGACCGTCGGTGGCAACGCAGCGAATGCCCTGCTTTGCCAGGTATTGAATCGCCTCGGGGCCCGGCGCGGGCCAGCCTTCGCGTTTGCCGTTCAAGGGATCCGCCAGGCAGGCATTTCCAGCCGGAAACGGCTGGCAAAATTCGTCGCTGTAGCCACTGTGGAAGATCACAATCTCGCCCGGCCGCAGCGGGCCATGCTGCTTCTCGAAATCCTGAATCGTGGCGACGGTGATCTCGGGCGACTGCGGCCAAGTGGCGGCCTTGGTCGTCCCGCGCAACGAGCGCACGTCAATCACCCGCGCCTCGCCGCAAGTCGCGCTGAGTGGAACCTGCTCGGCCGTCACGTCGCTCGTGCCGCGCGGCCCGAACTTCTGTTCGTACTCGGCCAGCCACCCCTGTACTTCGCGCGGATAGGTGCGGTCGTCGAAGCCGGCGGGAGGGAGCGCAAACGACGGCGGGATCAGGTGCGTTCCCACAGTGGAATCGAGCAGGTGCGACGTGTGGTACGTTCCCAGATTCGGCGCCGGGAACAGCGGGATCGTCAAATAAGGCTGGCGGTGATTGCCCGACCCGGGGCCCGGCCACCAGACCGGCAGCTCCGTCGCCAGCCGCACCGAGAGATCGACGACCTGCTTCTTGCGGGCCGATTCGATCAATCGCGCGGCAAGTGGATTGCCGGTGATCGCCAGCGCCCGGGCCTCGGCATAGGGACCGTCGGTGTGTTTAGGACTTAGCAGGCAATAGAACGCCCCCGTCGGGGGCAGGGCGCCGAGATTCGTCGCCGACTCGGCCCAGATCATGCCATGCTTGAGGCCGGCCAGGTGCGTCGGTTCGGCCAGTTCCGGCAGCGGACCCATGCTCGCGCTGTCGGTCCCCGCCGCCATTACACCGCGGCTCGCGACGTACTCCATGCACTCCGGATCGGGATCGGGCCAGGCGGGTGAAGTCCCCTCGACAGGCTGCGCCACGAAACGCCGCCCCGCTGGCAGCGGCTCGTAAAACTTGTCGCTGTAACCGCTGTGGAACAACACGACGTCGCCGCAGGCGAGCGGGCGATGCCGTTTCTCCCAGGCAGCAACCCGTTCTTGGGTCACCAGCGGGCTTTGCCCGTTTTTGCCCGACTCGACCAGGTCGCGACAATCCACCACGCACGCTTCGCCGCAGAACTGCCAGGCCGGGATCTTGTGCGTGTAAAGCAGCCCGGCCGGTCCGGCGTTGGGCAGTTTCGAGTCGGGGTGGGGAATCGAATGCGGGGGGACGTCGAGCTGCGTGCCGGTGTTGCCGTCGATCGCCAGGATATCGGTGTTGTAAGCGCTCTGCGGGCCGATCCGCCGATCGTGATTGAGATGGAAAGGGGCAAAGCCCGGCGCGGGCCAGTTGGCCGGATACTCCTGGGCGACGAGCAACGAGAGGTCGACGAACGTGGGTGGCGACGCGCTCCCCGGTTCAGCCGCACACAACGGGCGTGCGGGCATCGAACTAACGAGCGCCAGTCCGACGACCAGCACCCCCGCAACGAACCGGCCACGACCCCCCCAGCGCCAACAAGCTTGAAATCGAGCCATTGCGAACGCGTTCCCCCTAGACGACAACTCTCGTGCGCCCTCTGGGAACGTACTCGAACGCCGAGGTGGATGCCAGCAATTCTTGCCCGCGACCCTGGGGGATCACGGGGAGGCGGAGTCGCTCTCGGCCGGCTCCGCCAGCAGGCCCGGGTGCTTCGTGCGCACCCGCTCGGCGCGCGGGACGGCATGCTCCTCGATGTAGGGATCGAGGGGGTGCTTGCGGGCAAAATCCTGGTGCTCGACTTCGGCCGGATAGAAGGCCGACAACGGCTCGACCTGCGTGACGATCGACCGCCGATACACCTTTTGCTCGCGCAACTGCCGGATCTTGGCCTCCGCGGCGGCACGTTGCTCGTCGCCCTGGTAGAAAATGGCCGACCGATAGTGGCGGCCGACATCCTCGGCCCCTTGACGATTGCGCTGGGTGGGATCGTGGGCGTCGAAGAAGACGTCGAGCAGCTGCTGGTAGCTGATCTGCTCGGGATCGAAGACGACGCGAATCGATTCGGCGTGACGCGTCATGCCCTCGTGGACCTGCTCGTAGTTGGCGGTGTTCTTGCTGCCGCCGCAGTAGCCGTTCTCAACTTCGACCACGCCTTTGAGCTGCTCGAACGTCAGCTCCATGCACCAGAAACACCCCCCGGCAAAGATGGCCGACTGGGTTGAGACTTTGTCGTTGACGGGGGCCGCGCCGGCAGCGGGCACCTCGCGGGCGTCGGCCATGGCATCGTCCGCCGCGGGATCGGCCAGCTCGGTGAGATTGCTCTGTTCGGTGAATGTCAACGCCGCCGAGTTCAAACAGTAGCGCGTGCCGGCCGGGGCGGGACCATCGCCGAAAACGTGCCCCAGGTGTCCTTCGCACCGCGCGCAATGAATCGCCAGCCGCGGCGTGCCATCGCTGAAGTCGGGAACGGAACCGACGTTCTCTTTGGCCACGGGCTGCATGAAGCTCGGCCAGCCGGTCCCGGAGTCGAACTTGGAGCTCGACGCGAACAGCGGAAGCCCGCAGCCGGCGCAGGCATACACGCCCGACTTTTTGTTGTCGAGCAAGTTGCCGCAGAACGCGGGCTCGGTGCCGCTGGAGCGCAGCACGGCAAACTGTTCGGCCGTCAGCCGGCGGCGCCACTCGGAGAGCGTGAGCTCGAGCCGGGGCGACTCGACGGGCCCCACCAGCTTGCCCTGGCGATTGAAGACCTTGACCCGAACGACGTCGGCTGCACCCGCGTCGGCAGCAGCGGCGTTGGGCTTGGAACGCGAGCGCGTACCGCGCGACGATTCGGGCTTGTCGGCCCAGACCGCGAGGGAGAACAAAGCCCCGAAACCGACGACCCCCAGCGTCACCAAGGACGTGCGCATGGTTTTGTTCCTGATGGGAACGAACGCACTGCGCCGGTCCTGGTGCGGAAGGCAGAGACGCAGAGCGCGCGCCGGCGGGAAGTGCCCTCCGGCTCTTCCCACTATAGCAGGCGAGCCCCGCCGGGCAATTTTGGGGTCGACTTCCCCCCCTGGCGAGCGGCCCCGCCGGCGGTCGCCGGGCGGCGGCGAGTCCCAGCGGCTACACCGGCGGCAGTTCAAAACCTTGCCGCCGTTCGCGATCGAGGTACCGGTTGGCCTCGTCGTCGCCGACGAACTTTTCGGCTGACGGGTCCCACCGGAGGGGCCGCCCCGCCGCGCGGGTGATGTTTGCCAGATGGCAGACCGTCACCGAGCGGTGCCCGATCTCGACGTCGGCCACCG
>JAEUIK010000743.1 GCA_016793185.1 Planctomycetaceae bacterium
TGCGAGCGGGGGGCAATCACCGGTTGCCAGCCCGGCCGGTGTGGCGCCGATTCCGGTGACCGCGCCGCGCGGTCCCGCCATGCTGGTGGCGGGCGTCGCCGCGCCGCCAGTTGGGCAGTTGGCGCAGCTTCCCGCCCCCCCCGTACCTCCTCCGCCACCGCCGCCGCCCCCCCCGCCGATCCCGGTGGGCTTTGCGCCTGAAGCGAACGTGCACGCATTGCCGGCCGGGGCCACGCCCGAGTCCGAGGCGCTCCGGCACGAACTGCGGCAAGCCATCGAGCGCGTCTCGTCGGCCGAGCGCGAGCTGAAGTCGGCGCGCGAGCTGCTTCGCGATCAGACGGATCCGGTGACCAACCCGGACCACTCCCGACGGATCTCCGACCTCGAGACTGCTTGGGACCGCTTTGAGGATCAGCTCGAAGGAGAGAAGGAAGCGAAGTACCCGACGGCCAAGATCACCGGTTTCACGCAGCTCGACGACTACCAGATCACGCAGCAGATCCTGAACAAGGAAACGGTCGGCGACGCGAAGAACGGCATCGGCTTTCGCCGGGCCCGCTTAGCGGTGGTGGGCAACGTCGCGCCCTTCACGGCCTACATGTTCGAAATGGATTTTGCGACCGCCGGCCGACCGAGCTTCTTCGACGTGTGGGTCGAGCAGGACAACCTCCCCATCCTCGGCGCGCTGCGCGTGGGACAGGAATTGCAGCCGTTCAGCGTCGACGCCCAGAGCGGATTCCGCCACCTGCCGTTCCTCGAGCGGTCGCTGCCGTTCCTGGCGTTCGTGCCGTTTCGCCGCGTGGGGGCCGTGGCGTCGAACAACTCGATCGACGAGATGACCTATTGGGCGTACAGCGTGTTCGCCACCGGCGGGTTCCGCAACGCCCCCTTGGGCGATAGCCGCTTTGCCACCGATATCGGCGATCAGGGAGGCGTCTCGTTCTCGACGCGCGTGACGCATCTGCTGGAATACGATGAGCCCTCGGGCGGGCGCTACCTGCAGCACGTTGGCGCCAGTTACAACTTCAGCCAGATGACGGGCAATGCGGCCAGCAACTCGCGCCCCTTCTACCAGGCGCGAACGTTGCCAGAGTACGGACCGATCGGCGACGGACTCGACATCCAGCCCGCCGGCTTTGGGCCCGCGTTTTTCAATACGGCCGACCTGACGCCGCCGCCGTTCGTCGATACGGGGCGCTACCTGGCCAACTGTTTCAACCTGTTTGGTCTCGAGTGGGTTTACCAGGCAGGAGCGCTCAGCCTGCAAAGCGAGTTCATGGCGACTTGCGTGAACAGCGTGGCGGGACCGATCTGGTACACCGGCGGCTACGGCGAGTTCATGTATCGCCTGACGGGCGAGCATCGCGGCTACGACAAGCGGATCGCGTCATTCAAGAATCCGAAACCCTTCACCGACTTCATGCCCTTCAAACGCAACGGCATCGGCGGCTGGGGGTGCTGGGAGCTGGCGGGGCGCGTCTCCTACATCTCGCTGCGCAATCCCGATCGCCTGTTGCCGACGGACTACATCGCCGGCACCAACGCGTCGGGCAACGGCACCCTCACTGACACCACGCTCGGCTTCACCTGGCTCCTGAACTACCACACCAAGGTGCAGTTCAACTGGATCTATTCGATCCTCGACAACGCCGACAAGGGGCTGAGCTCGGCCAACTCGTTCGTCAGCCGCGTGCAGGTCGACTTCTAGCGGCCGCGCGCGGGACAAACCAGCCCGCAGCGCCGGCGAGCGACAACAAGCAAGATCGCTGGCTGGCGCGGCGGGCTGGTACGCGGGGGCCCTCGCTGGCGCGTCGGGCTAGTGTATGGGGGGGCCCTCGCTGGCGCGGCGGGGGCGTGACAGCCCCTCAGCAGGCCGAGCGGTGGAAGTGGACGTGCCGCCACCCTTGCGGCTGGCGATGCCAGACCCGCGTCTCGTTCATGGCGGCCGTGACGGGCGCGCCGTGGGCATCCAGTTTCTGCGTGAGCCGCACATAGCTCACCACCGCCGTGTCCCCCAGGACGCGAACATGCGGCGAGGCGATCGTCGTATTCCGCGGCGAAGTGCTCGGCTGGAGCTCGAAATAGTAGCGGTGGAACTCCATCCCTGCGACCAGGTGCCCGCAGGCCTCCGGCTCGTAGCAGCTCAGGCTCGGATCGCAGAGGCGGGCGTAATTGTCCCAGTCGCCCGCGACGATCGCGTCGAGGAGTTCCTGGCTGAGTCGCAACAGTTCGGCCGTGGTGTTGTCGGTCATCGCCTGAGTCGCCGGATGAACTTGAAGGGGGTGATGGTAAAGCTTGGCTCCACAGTTACCGCGGAGGCTGTCGTGTGCCTGCAGGGAGGTTCAGTCCCCTTCCGAGGGCTCGACCGCCACGTCGGGCAGCAGACCGAGCCGGACGAGCTTCGCCTGACACTCGTCCCGTTCGCGGCACCGGACGATATCGACCCAGCTCGGGTCCTGCACGGTCAGGAAATCGCCGAGCGTCGCCCGGGTGCGGCCGGATTGGGCCAGCACTTCCTGCAAGCGGCGAATCACCTGGCAATCGAGCCGGGTGAGGAAGGTGCCCTGCAGACGATAATCGACGAAGGCCTCCCAGACCAGCGGGAACAGCGGCCGCACGATCTGCTCGCCGATCGTCGTGGCGTAGCTGCGAATCTCCCATTGCGCGTGGCTGTCCATCCGCAGGGCCAGGAAGTGCAGCAAATTGTGCAGGTCGATCTTCCAGTAAGCCTCGGTGTAGGTCGAGAGCGGCAGATCCTTGCGGGCTTGCTCGCGGGCGACGCCCAACTCGATCCGCTGCTCGTAGAGCTTGCGGGCCGCGCTTTGGAACTCGGCCTCGGCCGCGGTCAGCTTCTCGCCGAGCTCGCGCGGCAGCGGTTCGCCGCTCCCCTGGCGATTGGTCGCCGCTTGCGAGCGCCAAGCCTCGGGCGGGGTCCGCTGCGTCGCGTCGATCGCCAGCGAGTAGCGCGTCGAATACTCGTTGACGTTGGCGCTCCGGTGGCGAATCCATTGCCGCCAGGTATCCATCGGCACCCGCACCAGCAGCTTGATCTCGACCATCTCGAAGGGGGTCGTGTGCCGGTGCCGCATCAGGTAGCGGATCAATCCCCGATCGGTCGAGACCGCGCGGGTCCCTTCGCCGTAGCTGACGCGGGCCGCCTGGACCACTCCCTGGTCGTCTCCCATGGCATCGACGAGCGTGACGAAGCCATCGTCGAGCACGGGGAACTTCTGCCAGCGGAGGCGATGGATCTCGTCGGCGTTCGTAGTCATGGCGTCTGCATCCGTCCGGCGGGGGGGCGACTCGACCGTGAGTCGCAGGGGATGCATTTTAGCGAACTCGCGCCGCGCGCCCACGGGGGGCGGCTCGGCATTTCCGCGGCAAGCCCCGGATCGCTCGGCCGCCGCGGTCAGCGACATCGGGCAACTGCGATTAAGCGGCTCAAGTCAAATCGCGGTACTCGCGCAGGCTGAAGATCAAGAGCGTGAGGACGATCGCGCCGGCGGAGATGCCCAAGAGCGAGCAGCCGGCCCCCCAGGCCGAGACGGGGACGAACCACTCGGGATCGGGGCTCCGCAGGCCTTCGGCCCCGCCCAGGTCGTACATCATCGAGCGGCCGTAGAAGTTCACGGCGATCCGCTTGACCAGCCCCGGCATGTTGCCCAACAGGAACTCCATGAAGAGCGAGTAGATCAGGGCCACGATTGTCGAATGGCGAAAGGTCACGGCGAAGAGATGAAACAGGCTGACGTAGGCGAGGGTCATGTAAAAGACGGGCGTGAGGTAGATCCAGAAGGCTTTTTCGCCGATGGGGCCGGCCAGCCGGCAATAGACCCAAAAGCTCGTCAGCACCAGTCCCAGCACCAGCGGGAGCGTGGCCAGCAGCTTGGCCAGGAGGATCAACCACCGCGGCACCGGCCGCACCAGCAGGAACAAGAGGGTGCGATCCTCGCGGTCGCCCCCCACCGAGGTCGTGGCATAAGCCAGCGCGCAGACCGGCACGACGAACGACGTGAAGAGGAAGATCATGAACTCTTCGCTGAAGGCCCGAAAGCTCCCTTCCGCAAACGTCCAACGATCGTAGCGCCGCCAGACCAGGAACAGCGCGCAGCCGACCAGCGGAAACAGCACCATCAGCGTGTTCATCGACCAGAAGAGCCGATTGAACGAGAGCATCAGCAGGGTGGTCCAGGCCCGAAAGAGCCGCACTCCGCCGGCGCCGAATTGGGGCGCGACGGTCGCCGCGGCGGGAGTTGGAGTGGCGCTGGCCATTATGCCGATCCTTGTTGCAAGTAGCCGAAGACCGCGTCGGCGCCGGTGTCGAGGGTCTGCAGGCGATGCACGACGAATTGCTCGCTCAGCACCAGGTCGGCGCAGCGGCCGAAGAATGAGCCGGGGCTAAGCGTCCGCACGATCAGCGATTCCCCCCGCAGCTCGACCGAGAGCACTTCCGGAATCCCGATCAATCGCGCGGCCATTTCGCGGGCGCGATCGGTGGTGATCTCGACCGTGAAGGGCTGGTCGTCGAGGAGGTTGCGCACCTCGCTGAGCGTGCCCGACGCCACGATCCGCCCCGCCGCGATCATCAGGATCGAGTCGGTCAGGCTTTCGACCTCGTTGAGGATGTGGCTGGAGACGAGGATTGTCTTGCCCCGTTCGGCCATCCGGACCAGCAGTCGGCCGATGTCGCGGCGGCCGCCGGGATCGATGCCGGTCATCGGCTCGTCCAGCAGGAGAACGGGGGGATCGTTGACCAGCGCCTGGGCCAGCTTGATGCGCTGCCGCATCCCGTGGCTGCAGCCGCCGATGCGGCGATCGCCGCGATCGACCATGTCGACTTCCTCGAGCGCGATCTCGGTCAGCCGGCGGGCGTCGCGGCGGGTGTGGCCGCAGAGGCGGGCCATGACGTAGACGAACTCGCGCCCGGTCATTTCCTCGTAAAAGCTGTTGATGTCGGGGCTGAAGCCGAGGTTCCGCTTGGCGGCGCTCGACCAGGCGCGATCCTCCCCCACGCGAACCTCGCCCTGCGAGGGGCGCAACTGGCCGCTGGCCAGCTTCATCATGGTGCTCTTGCCGGCGCCGTTGGCGCCGAACAGCCCGGTGATGCCCGGCCCGATCCGGCAACTGATGTTGTTGACGCCGATCACGGGGCCGTAGAACTTGGTCACGCGGTCAAAGACGAGCAGCATCGCGGGCGCCTTTCAGTTCACGATCTCGACGGCGCGCACCCGGCGCACGAGCGCCACGATGGCCACGGTACAGACGCTGACGAGGATCAACAGCGCCCAGAGCGAGCGGCGGAACTCGTCGTCGTTGGCGAAAATGCCGTAGTAGGCGTTCGCCCCCTGGCTGACTTCGCCGGCCAGGCGCTTGCCCGCGTAAAAGCAGAGCTTGCCGACGTAGCGGATATCGCGCCACGGATCGAGCAGATGCCAGTTGCGGTCGGCGGCGCGGCGGCTGAGTTGCCCCGACATCGTGCTGAGCATCACGAACAGGCTCGACCAGGTGATGGCGATCGGGGCCATCTTCTGCAGGTAGGCCGAGAGCGTAACCAACAGCACGCTGAGCACCGTGCTCATCACCAGGCCGTAGGCGATGACCGCGACGGGGGTTTGCCAGTTGTCGCGCCAGTAGTCGAGCGACGAGGTGAACATGCCGTATTCGAGAAAGAGCAAAAGCGCCGGCACTGTCGTTAACAGCGAAACCAAGGTCCCCACGGCGAGCAGCTTGCCGACGATGTAGTGGCGGCGGTCGATCCGCCGCGAGAGGTAGAACGGGAGCGAGTTGAAGCGAAAATCGGCCCCGACCAGCAGGCTGCCTGAGAACGCGAGCAGGATCATCACGATGATGCTTTGCCGCTGCATGAACATGATGTAGCCGTTTTCCTGCCCGCCCGACGCCTCGGAGCTGAAGCCGAAGGCCCCCAGGAGCTTGTCCTGGTCGTCGCGCGGGATGTCGAACTGCGTGACGGCGTAGATGATCGACCAGAAGAGCAGGAAGTTCAAAAGACCCAGGCCGATGACCACCCAATAGGATTTACGGCGAAAGACCTGGAGCATCGCCACCCGAATGATCGCCGCGCAGGCGACCCAGGGGGTGCGGAGCTCGCCCTCCCAGCCGTGATAGCGGACGTTGTCGATACCCATCGCTTACGTCCCCCCTTCGGCGGTCGAGGCCGACGCGGCGCGCGGATCGGCCGCAACTCCGGCCGACGGCGCCTGGTCGGTCACGCGGAAGAACATCCGGGCGAGATCCTCCTGCTCGGGGCGCAGCAGCGTGAGCGTCGAGTCGGCCGCGCGGGCGAGTTCGAAAAACCGCGTCGTGTGCCAATCCCGCGGTGCGCTGATTTGCGCTTTGCCGTCGCCGAGCAGCTTGACTTCGCAGCCCTCCTTGACGAGCGCCGCCGGCAGGCCGGTGGGGTCGCCACCCTGCCATTGCAGTTCGAAGCGCCCGGCGATCGAGTGCCGCAGCTCGGCCATCGTGCCCGACCGGAGCACGGTTCCCTGGTGCAGCACGACGATCTGGTCGCAGAGGCGTTCGACGTCGCCGAGCAGGTGGGTGCAGAGGATCACGCTCTTGCCCGTCTCGGCGATCAGGTCCTCGAGCAACCGCAGCATGCCGATCCGCCCGGCGGGGTCGAGCCCGTTGGTGGGCTCGTCCAGGAGCAGGAGTTGCGGATCGTGGACCAATGCGGCGGCCAGCTTGAGCCGCTGCACGTTGCCAGCCGAGTACTCCTCGAGTCGGCGGTAGCGGAGCTCGCCGAGCCCCACGTACGACAGCACCTCGTGGGCCCGGCGGCGGGCGTCGCGATGCGGCATGCCGTAGAGATCGCCCGCCAGCGTGACGAACTCGACTCCCTTGAGCACCGGCACGACGGCGGCCGCCTCGGGCATGTAGCCGATGCGGCCGCGGAGGTCGCTGGTCGAATGGCGAATATCGCAGCCCAGGATCGTGCCGCCGCCGGTATCGGGCGCGAGGAGCCCGAGCAGGATCTTGAGCAGGGTGGACTTACCGGCCCCGTTGTTGCCGACCAGCCCGATGGTTCCCAGATCGAGCGAGAGCGAGACGTCGCGCAGCGCCTGAAACTTGCCGTAGCTGCGGCTGACGTGATGGATATCAACGAGTTGCATCGAGGCGACTTGGCTAGTTCCGGTGGCTGGGAGCGGCGCGGACGGGCGTGGCCCGGTCGCGACTCCCGATCGGCGAAGTGCGGCCCGGTTCGACGCGCCCGGTCATTTTAGCGCGCCACAGCGCCACGGACGAGCCATCGACGAAATCGGCAACCTGAACGCAGGCTTCCCAGAATCCCTATTTCTTGGCCAGGAGCTCCTCAACGAGCTTGGCCAACAGGGTGGGGTCATCCTGCTCGACGAGATGGTCGATCCGCGACTGCGGAATTTTGAGCTTTTCGAGGGCCGAGACGATGTTCTTCCATTCGCGGGCCCGCCCCTTTCCCTCGGCCAGGTAGAGATTGGTCACGAGCTCGGAGAGCCGCTGCAGCGAGATGGCATCCTGGTTCTTGTAGTAGTTCCGGATGATCGATTGCTGGTACTTGGTCCGTTCCGCCATGGACAGAAGTCTCCTGCGGTCCCCACGAGTGTTCGGCGCGGTGGCGGCGACAGGGCCCGCCGCCGGTCCGCCGGGGCGTCCGGGACCGGTTGAAATCAGCCGTTCGTGCAACTGCCTGCTAAACATCGGCCCGCGGCCCCGCGTCGCACAAACGGGAGTCTACCGGCCTGCAAGGTCGGAATCGAGCGGGGCCGGGGGTGCCGGTCGCGGGGGGCTTCGAGGTCCCGCCGAGCCGGGCTCGGGACGGGTAGAAACCCGGGGACTTCAGCGGTACAATCCCGTTTTCCGCCGTGGTTTGCGCGGATCCATCCCCCAAGTCTGGCAACTGTCGGGAGCGCCGGTCGATGCCCGTCGTCAATTTCGTCAACGAGAAAAAGCTCGTTCAGGTCCCCGAGGGGTCCAATCTGCGTAAAGTCGCGCAGGAGGCGGGCGTCCAGA
>JAEUIK010000758.1 GCA_016793185.1 Planctomycetaceae bacterium
AAAAACCGCACCATGTGGAAGAAAATGGGTGCGGCGAAGCAGATCGAGTCGAGGCGGTCGAGGACGCCGCCGTGCCCCTTGACCAGGGTGCCGTAGTCGCGGACGCCCCGGTCGCGTTTGATGGCCGACATCGTCATGCCGCCGGCGAATCCCATCACGCTGACGACCAGCGACAGCCCGGCCGCTTGCCAGGCCTTCCAGGGGGTCGCCCACCAGAGGACGCCGCCCAACAGCGTGGCGCTGGCGACGCTTCCCAGGAACCCTTCCCAGGTCTTGCTGGGATGGATGGCCGGCGCGATCACGCGCCGTCCCAGCACCCGCTCCCAAACGTATTCGAGCAGGTCGCCCATCTGCACGATCAGCACGAAGAAGAAGAGCAGCCGCGCACGATCGCCGTCGGTCTCGTTCACCCCCTGCAGGTCGAGATACAGCAGCGCAGGGGCGTGGCTCAGGCAGTACACGCAGATCATCAGGCCTGCCTGGATCATCGCGATGCGCTCGAGAAAGCGCTTGTAGTCGCCGGCCCAGGCGATGCGCGCCGGGATGAACAAAAAGGCGTAGACCGGGATCAGCACGGTGTAAAGGCCGTACTGTTCGCTTCCCATCCCCACCAGCACGTACTGCAGCGGCGTGAAGAGGATGAAGACCCAGAAAAGGGCCCGGTGATCGGCGGGGCGCGTGGGCGTGAGCGTGATGAACTCGCGCAGGGCCCAGAACGAGATCAGCCCGAAGAGAACCACCGTGGCGGTCGGCCCGACAAGGAACGTCGCGGCCAGGACGGCGCAGATGATCCAGTAGCCGCGGAGGCGGTGGGTGAAGGTTTGCACGGCGGCGGGGTTGAGACCGCCGTCGGTGCGGTTTTTGAAGAACTGGCCGACCGCGGTCGCGATGGCCAGGCCGACCATCACGCCCCCGACGAGCCAGAGTGTTTTATCGTCGAACCGCATCGTTGTCCGGGTTGGCCCCCTCTTAGCGCGTTTGCAAGCTGCGCACGGCCTCGCGGGCCCGGTGCAGGAACGCCGCCTTCGACTCGTTGGCCTCGAGCCAGAGCGGCGGCCCGAAGGTGATGAGCGACAACAGCGGCACCGGCAGAAATTCGCCGCGCGGGAGGACGCGGTTCATGTTGTCGATATACACCGGCACCGCCTCCAGGTCGGGACGCTTCTTGCAGAGATAGTACAGTCCGCTCTTGAACTCGCCGATCTCGGTCCCCGTGTTGCGTCCCCCCTCGGGAAAAACGATCAGCGAGTATTTGTCGCCGATCGCGTCCAGCAGCATGTTCACCGGGTTGTTATGGACTTTGACGTTGGTGCGGTCGATCAGGAGGGCATCGAAGATATTGCGGGCGATGTACCGCCGCACGACTCCGCCGTCCCAATAGTCCTTGGCCGCGACCGGTTTGGTCAGCTCGCGCACCTCGTGCGGCAGCGACGACCAGACCACCAGCACGTCGAGGTGACTCGTGTGGTTGGCGAAGTAGATCCGCTGGCACGTATCGGGCTCACATCCCACCCATCGCACGCTGGCCCCGCTGATCAAACGGGCCAATCCGGCCAGGAACGCCTGGGCGAGCTGCATCGTCGGACACGCACGGGGGGGTAGGTGGTGTGAGCTGCGGGCCGGTCCGCGCACAGGCCGGCAGCGCATCGTAACCCGACCCGAAGGATGCGGATAGCCCCGCGAATTCGCCATTCCGGCGCGCGCGAGGGGGGATGGCCGGGGGATCGCCCGGCGCCCGGCCAGGCGGTAAACTCGGACGCCGAGTACGTCTCGCGCTTCGATGTTGACCCAGCCCGACCGAGTTCCCCATGTCGACGCAACCCGTATTGATCGCCGGCCAGTGGCGCCCGGCCGCCGGCAGCCAGACCTTTCAGGCCGAAAACCCCCGGCTCGAAACGTCGCTGCCCGAGCAGTATCCGCTGAGCTTGTGGCAGGATTGCGCGGCCGCCCTCGACGCGGCCACCGCGGCGCAGCGCGAGCTGGCCACGCTTCCGGCCGAAGCGCGGGCGATCTTCCTGGATCGCTTCGCCGCGCGAATCGAAGCCCGGGCGGCCGAGCTGGTTGAGATCGCCGCGCTCGAAACGGCGCTGCCCCCCAAACCGCGACTGGCCGACGTCGAGCTGCCGCGGACGACCAATCAATTGCGCCAGGCGGCGGCCGCCGTCCGGGACGGCTCGTGGGTTCTGGCCACGATCGACTCGAAACTGCAGATTCGCTCGCAGTTCGGCCCCTTGGGACCGGTGGCGGTGTTCGGTCCGAATAATTTTCCTTTCGCCTTCAACAGCGTGGCTGGCGGTGACTTTGCCGCGGCGATCGCGGCTGGCAACGTCGTGATCGCCAAGGCGAACACCTCGCACCCCGGCACCACGCGACGGCTGGCCGAAGAAGCGGCGCTCGCCGCGGCTGAAGCCCAGCTTCCCCCCGCGACCGTGCAATTGTTGTATCGCCTTGATCACGCAGACGGCGCCCGACTGGTCAGCGATCCGCGCCTGGGGGCAACCGGTTACACCGGCAGCCGCGCGGCCGGCCTGATGCTCAAACAGGCGGCCGATGCCGTGGGCAAACCCATCTATCTCGAACTGTCGAGCATCAATCCGGTGGTGATCCTGCCCGGGGCGCTCCGGGAACGCGCCGCGCCCATCGCCGACGAGTTCACGACGAGCTGCCTGATGGGAGCGGGGCAGTTTTGCACGAACCCGGGGCTCATCTTGCTCCTGGCTGGACCGGCGACCGAGGCGTTCCTGGCCGAGATCGCGACGCGCTTCCAGCAGGCCCCGGTGGGGACGCTGCTCTCGTCGCGCGTGGCCCAGTCGCTCGTCGTTAGCGTCCATCAACTGCACGCCGCTGGGGCCGAGATTCTCGCCGGAGGGGAGCGCGGCGGCGGCACCGGAGCCAGCTATGCCAACACGCTGTTGCGCGTCAGCGGAGAGCAGTTCCTGCAGCACGCCGAGCAACTTCAGACCGAAGCGTTTGGCAATGTCTCGCTCGCGGTCGTCGCCGCCAGCGGTGAGCAACTGGCCGAGATCCTCGACCGGCTCGAAGGGAACCTGACCGGGACGATCTATTCGCACACCGGCGTTGACGACGAGCCGCTCTATGCCCAGCTCGAGCCCCGCTTGCGCCAGAAAGTCGGACGCTTGTTGAACGATCGCATGCCGACCGGAGTGGCGGTCAGTCCCGCCATGAACCACGGCGGTCCGTTTCCGGCGACCGGCCACCCAGGCTTCACGGCGGTGGGGATTCCCGCTTCGCTGCGGCGCTTTGCCATGCTGCAGTGTTACGACCAGGTTCGCCAGTCGCGATTGCCGCCGGCGTTGCGCAACCAGAACCCGACCGGCCGGCTCTGGCGACTCGTCGATGGGGCGTGGTCGCAGGGAGACGTGCCGGCGTAGCGCGCGCGGCAGCGCAATCGTTCCAATCGCTGCGACTGGCGGCGCTCGGGGCGGCATTCACGCTGCTCGCCACCTGGAATTTTGCCGTCTCGAGCCGGCCGCTCCGACCGACTCGCACTAGACTTGCGTAGTCGGGTGCATCGGCTGCGCCGGGAGCGCAGTCGCGGTTCGCGCGATGCGCCCGGAACCTCTTCCTTCTCCCAGGCGGGTGCATTCCATGGCCGGCGGTGGCTGCTCGAGTATCGGTTTGACTCGGAAACCTTCCTTCGCAGGCGCCGCGCGACCAGGGCGCGTGCTGGTGGTCTCGGCCCTCGTGGGGGGGCTGCTGGCGGGCGCCTACGCGCTGGTCACGCCGCGCACCTGGGAGGCCCAACAGACTTTCGTCGTCCGCATCGAGAACGAACCGCACGTCCGCGGACTCGGCGAGCCGAGCGCGCTCGATCGGATGGAACTGGCGGCCGAGACCATTCAAGAAGTGGCCCTGAGCCAGAACGTGCTCGCGGCAACGTTGCGGCAAGTGCGCGCGGCCGCAGGTCAGGCTGGCGAACCTACCGAGGAACAAATCACGCAACTCCGCCAGGCCATTCGCCTCGGCGCACCCAAGGAAACCGAGGCCGGCCAGGCCGAGCTCGTCGCGGTCCGCGTCCGCAGCCCACGCAAGAACCAGGCTCTCGTCCTGGCCTCGTTCCTCGCTCAGGAAATCGAACGGCGGGCGGACGCCGCCTTGGGCGATCGTTCGCAGGGGAAGATCGACCGACTCGAGCGCGATGCGGCCGACGCCGCCGAGCAATTGCGCACAGCATCGCAGAAACTCGCCGACTTCGAGCGAAACTCGGGCATCGATGCCGAGGGTTTGCGCACGCTCGAGCAGCACGCCGCCGGGGAGAGCGCGCCGCCGACCGATGTCGCTGAGCTCGAAACGCGGCTGCAGACGCTCGCCCAGGCGGGCCGCGACCATCGCGATCGCCTGCAAGCGCTGCAAGCGGCCATGCAGAATCCGGCCGATCCGGCGACGGCTGGCACCGAGGCGTTCGCCGCGCAGCCGGAACTGCGCAGCCTGCAGCACGATCTGTCCGAAGCCCAATTGCGGGTCGCGCTGCTGCGCGGAACGATGTCCGACAAACATCCCCAGGTCGAGGCGGCCCTGGCCAACGAACAAGCGATTCGGACACGATTCGACGAAGCGCTGGCGGCAGCTTCCAAGGGAGTCGAAGACGATCTCGCCCGCAACACGGAACAACTCGATTCGCTGCAGACCCAGCTGCAGGAAGCCCGCAGTCAATCGGGGCGCGTGACCTCGTCGCAGAGCGAGTACACGAACCTCACCCTCCAGGTGCAGGTCTGCCAGGAGGCTTTGCAGGCGGCGCAGAGTCGCCTGGCCGACGCTCGGCGCACGGTCGCCAACACGGCGCCGACCTGCTCGATCAAAATCGACCAATCCGAAACAGCGCCAGTTCGCCAGGTGGGACGGACCCGCGTCGGCATCACCCTCAATGGAGCGTTGGCCGGGGCGCTCGTCGGGCTCGGATGGTGGTGGGTGAAACGGCCCCGCCAGGTTCAGCCGGCGGCGACCGACGGCAAGGTCGAGACACCGGCGCGGAGAACCCTGCCGCCGAGCGCCTCCTCGCAGGGGACCGCGGCGGTCGCGACCACGCTGGCCGATGATCAGGACTTGCGCCAATCGCTCCGCAAGGCACTGGCGAGTCGGTTCTAAGCCCATCGCCCCGAGCCATTTCCACCGGCCGCGCGCGGGCCCCCCTTGCATTCCCAGGTGCCGAGGGGCAGGCTGTAGGCAGCCCAAGCGGGCGGGATGCGATCGGCTGCACCCGTCGACGCGGCAGCTTGCCCTGTGGAGCCTCCCGGCGATGGTCAGCAAAGAACTTCTCGAAATCCTGGTCTGTCCCGAAACGCGGCAACCCCTGACGCCCGCCGCTCCGGAACTGCTGGCCCGACTGAATGCGGCGATCGCCGCCGGACAGTTGACCAATCGCTCGGGCCAGGCCGTCAAGCAGAAGCTGACGGCCGGATTGGTGCGGCAAGATGGCAAGGTGCTTTATGCGATCGTCGACGAAATTCCGCTGATGCTCGTCGACGAGTCAATTCAGTTGGATTGAGCGCCTCGGCGAGGATGGGACGTGCGTGCTCGGGCTGCCCCCGCGGCAGCGATGAAGTTGGTTCCGAACGCGGAAGCAAGCTGCGATGAGTGACAAGACGATCTTCAAGCGGATCATCGACCGCGAGATCCCGGCCGATATCGTATATGAAGACGACCTCTGCCTGGCGTTTCGCGATGTCGCTCCGCAAGCGCCGACGCACGTACTGGTGATTCCCAAGCAAGAGATCCCTGCGCTCGCCGACGCCCAAGACGGCGATGCCCCGCTCCTCGGGCACTTGCTGGATACGGTACGCCGCCTGGCCGTGCAACTGGGCCTCGACGGCGGCTATCGGGTGGTCATCAACTCCGGTCCCGATGCCGGGCAGTCGGTCGACCATCTGCACCTGCATTTGCTGGCCGGTCGACCGCTGCGCTGGCCGCCGGGATAATCGCGCACTGACAGGCGCGAGCGCGTTTGTTGGCAGCGGAGCGTCAGAAGGGCCGGATCTTGGCCGGCAGCCATTCGTTGAACTTTTGCTTCAACGTCGTCTTTTCGGGGGGACGCGGCGCTGCTGGGGCGGCGGTCTCCACCGGCGCAGCGGGCGCCGGAGTGGCCGGCTGACCCACCAGCGGCTGTTGCGTCAGCGGCACATGCAATGCCAGGAACTGCGCCCAGTAGCTCTCGACGAGCCGCATGCAGTCGCTCCATTGGCCTTCCTGCAGCTTGACCTGCGCCGAGGTGATCATCAGCAGCAGTTCGATGTTCTCGTTGTCGAAGAAGCGCAGCGGATGCAATTGCACGTCGTCGATCCAGACGTCGCCCGCCCCCATCAGGTCGAAGCGCACGCGCAGTTGCGACAGCCCCTCCAGCGGCAGATCGTCGACCTGGAAGACGAATTGCGTCCATTCCTTGCCGATCTGGGCGCGTTCGGTTCCCCGGCCCACGGCGGCGTGCCGGTAATACTCTTCGCCGTTCTCGCGCCCGTCGATCGCGATCCGCAAGGGGGGCTGCTGCGTTGGATCGTCGACGCGCAGCCGCACGATGATTTCCAGGCGCCCCGTGTCGGGGGGCGTGAGCGGGAGGCTCGCGACGGAACCCACCGGTCCCCGGCTGACAAAATGCAGCGCCTGCTGCCCCGTGGCTCCCTGGGCCGGACCCAGGTCGGCCGTGACGCCCGCCTGTTCGGTGGCGACCCAACCCGGGATTCCCCCGCCGGTCGCCGCCTGCTCGAAGCTCGCGTTGGCGAGCGTCTCCAGCGGCGGCTGGTTGCGGAGGGCGAGCGCCAGGGCCTGCAGGTCGCGGATTCGCAGTTCGAGATCGGCGGCGACCTGCGGCGGGAGCGTCACCCGTGCGCCGACGAGCTTGGCGGCCGGCGCGCTGAACTTGGCGGCCACGACCTCGTACGGTTTGAGCGAGAGACGCCATCCGGAGTTGGTCGCGCGCGGCACCAGCGGCTCCAACTCGCGTCCGGGGCTCAAGCCTTCGCGCTGGCAGCCCTCGGGAATCTGCCATTCGCTGTCGACTTCGACGGTCCAGGGGGAGTCGTTAACCAGGTAGGTGTAGAACGCCCCGCGATGCACCGCCGTACGGATCGTCACCGGCTGCGTCGTCCCGGCGAACGTGTCGAACTTCACGGCGGGGAGCCGGCGATACAGCGCCACCAGGTCGGTCAGCGCGGCTTCCTGTCCCAGCGGCAGCAACCAGCCGCCATCGAAGATGGCTTGCGCATCCAAGGCGGCCAGGCTGTGGGCGAAGCGCCGGCGGTTGCGCTCCTCGGACGGCGACATCTGCGACACGAGCCAGGTGTAGGTCTGCCGGTAAGGGCTCTGCTGGTCGAAGGAAGCCAAACGCACGCGCTGCGGCTCGTGGAAGGTGAGCGCCGCGGGCACGGCGCTCGCCGCGATCCGCTGATCGAGCTCGGGGTTGTCGTTGAGACTCAAGTCGACCGCCCGGGCGGCAAGCGAGATGGGGGGCGAGAGTCGATTGGGCCTGAGCAGGACGATATCGGGCGAACGTTGCCCGAGGTCGGAGACAATCCCTGCGCTGCGGAGCGCATCGTCGATGCTGCCACGAGCCGGCAGCGTGGGCTGCAGCTCATGCTTGAACTCGAGGTTTTCCAAGGCGCCGGCCGCAGCCAGGTAGAGCCGGGCGCGGGGATTGGCGCGCTTCAGTTCAGCGGCCAGGCGCAGGTAGAACTGCGAGATGCGCTCGGCGCGCCAGCTTTGCCAGACCTGGCGATGGGTGCCGGTTAACAGCGCCGCGCGAGCGGCAAAGCGCTGCGGCCCGGTGGCGTTGAGCGCGGTGCCGGTCTCATGCGTGAACTGGGCAATCGTGCGATCGTCGTAGCCCCAATCGAGTCCCGGCAATTGCGCGTAGCCTTCGCCCGATAGCTGCAAGGCCAGGCCAGCGAACGAGGCGTGGGCGCCGTAGCGGAGGGCCAGTTCGCGGACGCGCTGGACGAGCACCTGCTGCACCCGCGCGTCGAGCAGGTTGT
>JAEUIK010000054.1 GCA_016793185.1 Planctomycetaceae bacterium
AAGGCCCTTTCGAACGGCAAGAGCTCGCCGCGGACCAAGGTGGCCAATGGCCGGGGAGCGGCGGTCTCGCGCTCCGCCGTCTCGCGCACCTCTGCCAAGCGGACCACCAAGAGTGCGGCGAGCGTGGCTCGTCCCAAGGCGGCGCCCCCGCGCACGCATCGTCCCGTCAAGGTCGTCGCGCCGAAGCCCAAGCCGGTGGGGGTCGTGCGACGTTTGAATCAGGCCAAGGCCGCGCATCAACGCAACAAAGACCTCGCGCTTCGCACCGCGGGTGGGAAGCAAGCCCACGTCAAGAAGGACCGGCTGGTGGTGATGGTGCGCGATTCGTATTGGCTCCATGCCTATTGGGAGCTCACGCGGGCCGTGGTCGAGCGAGCCGAAGCGGCGCTGGGCCAGGAGTGGCACTCGGCCAAGCCAGTGTTGCGGCTGCTCGACGTCTCGAATCATCACGGCAATAGCGCCGCCGAAACGGTGGTGCGGCACATCGAAATCCACGGCGGCGTCAACAACTGGTACGTCGACGTCCACGAGCCGCCGCGGAGCTACCGCCTGGAGATCGGCTACCTGGCCGCCAGCGGCAAGTTCTACGCCTTGGCGCGGAGCAATATCGTCACGACTCCCCGTCCCGGTTCGGCTGACGCCATCGACGAGAACTGGAGCACGGTCGCCAAGAACTTCGACAAGATCTATGCCCTGAGCGGCGGGTACGCGCCCGAGGGACCCAGCACCGAGCTGCAGGAACTGTTTGAAGAGCGCCTCCGCCGGCCGATGGGCTCGCCCATGATGACCCGCTACGGCGCCGGCGCCGAAGCCGTGGTCAGCGGTCACCGCAAGCGCGAGTTCGCTTTCGAGCTCGATGCCGAGTTGATCATCTATGGCCAGACGGAGTGTTCGTCCCACGTCATGCTACAGGGCGAACCGGTTCAATTGCGTCCCGACGGCACCTTCACGGTCCGGTTGAGCCTCCCGAACTGCCGGCAGGTGATTCCGGCCGTGGCGAGCAGCCCGGACGGGATGGAGCAGCGGACCATCGTGCTGGCCGTGGAGCGCAACACCAAGGTGATGGAGCCTGTGGTACGCGACTCGAACGACTAGCCGCCCGCGATTTGCCGCGAGCGGACTCGATCACTGGAGGCGCCATGCCCACGCTTGTCGTGGGCATGTGCGTTTCTGCCTCGGCCCCTCCCGGGGCCGCGCCACAGCTAGCAAGAGTCGGGTTGTCGCATTTCGGCGGCGCTCGTAGACTTCAAGAGCGGGCCCACGGGCGGACGCGTCGCGGCGCCCATCTCCCCTGCCCTGCTGATTTCCCTGGCCGTCCCCTTTCACTTTTCCGCAGGTCGCGAGTGTCGCACGACATTCAGGACATCCTGACCACCTGGGACTACGATCCCGACGGATTTACGGTCCGGATCATCCGGGGAGACGATGGCAAGGAGAAGATCCAGCTCCGCCTCGACCTCGGCCTGTTGCAGATGGAGGTCGACGGGCGCCCCGACGGGCTGCGGCCGCAGGGGTGCGAGTCCTGGCTCGACTACTACCAGCGCGAGCAGGAAGTCTACCAGGAGGAGCATCCTGGCGAGACATACCTGCTGGGTAGCGAGGATTGTGCCCGCCTGCTCCGCGAAGGGGTCCAGTATTACCATCGCTATCTGAGCTTCTGGCACCTGGAGCGCTACGAGCTCTGTGCCCGCGATACGGCCCGCAATCTGCGGCTTTTCGCGTTGGTGCGGGCCCATGCCCCCAGCGACCGGGAAAAGCTGCAGTTCGACCAGTGGCGTCCGTACGTGGTGATGATGCACGCCCGCGCGGTCGCCACCCCGCTGATCGGGATGCGTGACTTCGATACCGCCTTGCAGGTGATCGACGCGGGCATCGCCGGCGTCCGCGAGTTCCTCAGCGACTACAACCAGGAGCATCGCTCGGAGCAGTGCCAGGAATTGGTTCAGCTCGAGCGGTGGCGGACCGAGGTCGTCGACAAGAAGAAGAGCGCGGAGCGGGAGCAGCCGTATCATCCGCTGACCGCCCTGCGGCGGAAGCTGGAGCAGGCGGTCGCCGAAGAACGATTCGAGGAGGCCGCCGAGTTGCGCGACGAAATTCGTAAACTCGAAGCCTCGTCGCTCTGAACCGCCGGTGGCCGTAAGCCTTTCGTCGCTCGGACCCCTTAGCGGCGGTGGGCGTCGCGCGGACCGCGGCGGCCCCGTTTCAAGTCGCAAAGCTCTTGCTCCGCAAGGGTTTAGTCGGTACGATCGTAAGAGTTGCCAGCCGCTGGAACCGGTCCTGCCCCTTGAGGGTCGCCGGCTTCGGTCGAGGGCTGTGCGACTGGCCCTCGCCCGTTTTGGGGGCCTCATCGGATCGAGATATGGATCATCCTCTTCCATGCTCGTGCTGCCGATGCAAACTTTTGGTGAGCCGATAAGAAGTCCGCTGGGTGCGTACTTACGGTCCCGGCCGCGTGTATAGCCGACGCCCTGAGGCTTGTCCTCTCCGGCGGCCGGATCACACAACCCGGGTGTGGACGCGCCCCCTTGGTACTGCGGGCTCTCAAAATCGCATCGCCACGGCATTGCGGCGGAGGATGCCATTTTTGCTGGTGACTGCCAGCGAGTGGCGCGGCGGCAACACCGCCGCGCCACTCTCCTTTTTTTGCGCTAGCCCACCCATGAGCGAGCTCTCGCCCGAACTCATCGCGAAGCGCGATCGACTGGTCGATCTGCTCCGCAGCTATGGCAGCTGCGCCGTGGCATTTTCGGGCGGCGTCGATAGCGCGGTGGTTGCTAAAGCGGCCCAGTTGGGGCTGGGCGATCGCGCAGTCGCGGTCACGGGTACCAGCGCCAGCCTTGCGCAAGGAGAGCTCGAGGAGGCACGCGACCTGGCCCGGCAGATCGGGATCCGCCACGAGGTCGTCCCGACCGACGAGTTTGCCAATCAGGACTACCTGCGGAATTCGCCCGATCGCTGTTATCACTGCAAGACCGAGCTCTACACGCATTTGGCGGGATTGACCGAACGCTGGGGCGTC
>JAEUIK010000086.1 GCA_016793185.1 Planctomycetaceae bacterium
CCGGCGCCGCCGATGCGCCCGACCCTTCCCCCCAATTGCGCGTGCTCGTGCTGGGGGGCTCGAGCGGCAGTCACCAAACCCGGCCGATGATCGAGCTGTTCGAGCCAGCCGCCAAGGCTGCCGCAGTCGAGCTGAATTACAGCGAGGATCCCGACGCAGCCCTCGTGGCCGAATCGCTGGCGCGCTACGACGCGCTGCTGATCTTCAAGGACGATGGAGTGCTCACGGCCGAGACGGAGCAAGCGCTCGTCAGGTTCGTCGAGTCAGGGCGGGGATTGGTCGCCGTCCACTGTGCCTCGCACGCCTTTCGGGGGAGCCACGCCTATACCCAACTCATCGGCGGGCGTTTCTTGCGGCACGGCCACGAATCGTTTCGCCCCACGATGATCGACGCCCAGCATCCGGCTGTTGCCGGCGTCGCCAGCTTTGCCACGCGCGATGAGACGTACGTCCACAACGAGCTGGCCGACGATAACCGGGTGTTGATGGTTCGCCGCGAGGCGGGCGCGTACGAACCCTACACCTGGGTTCGCGCCGCCGGACGGGGACGCGTCTATTACACGGCGCTGGGACACGATGCCGAAACCTGGCGGCAGCCCGCCTTCCACCGGCAATTGATCCAGGCGCTGCGGTGGACGGCCGCCGCGAAAGCAGAACCGGGGCCGGGCAACGGCGCCGAGGGCGCGCCCCCGAGCGTGGCCGACTACACGCGCCGCGCGCTCGAAGAAGCGCCCCCGCCGCCGCTTGCTCCCGCCGAGTCGATGCAGCGAATGCACCTGCCCGAGGGCTTCCGGGTCAAGCTCTTCGCCGCCGAGCCACAGATCGTCAAACCGCTCAGCATGGCGTTCGACGCGCGGGGCCGGGCGTGGATCATCGAGAGCGTCGATTATCCCAACGAGATTCTGCCGCCGTTCGAGGGACACGACCGGATCAAGATCTGCGCGGACACCGATGGCGACGGTCGCGCCGATCGCTTTACGGTCTTTGCCGAGGGCTTGAACATCCCCACTAGCCTGCTCCCTTATCGCGACGGCGTGCTGGTGGCGCTGGCGCCGCACATCGTCTTCCTGCGCGATACCGACGGCGATGACGTCTGCGACCGTCGCGAGATCCTCTTCTCGGGCTTCGGCCGCTTCGATACGCACGCCGTCCACAGCAACCTCCGCTGGGGCTGCGACAACTGGGTCTGGGGAACCGTCGGCTACAGCGGGGGCGAACTCGACGTCGCAGGCAAGCACCTCCGCTTCAAGCAAGGAGTCTTCCGCTTCAAGCCCGACGACTCGGACTTCGAGTTCCTCACGAGCACCAGCAACAACACCTGGGGGCTGGGATTCCGCGAGACGGGCGAGGTCTTTGTCTCGACGGCCAACAACCAGCACGCAGTGCACCTGGCGATTCCCAATCGCTACTACGAGCGCGTCCGCGGCTGGCACGGCCAGGGGAGCAGCGGCATCGAAGACCACAAACGCTTCCACCCTGTCGGGACCGACGTACGCCAGGTCGACTGGCACGGCGAATACACCGCCGCGGCGGGGCAAACCGTCTACACCGCCCGAAGCTTTCCGCCCGAGTATGCCGATCGAGCGACGTTGGTCTGCGAGCCCACCGGGCACCTCGTCCACATCGACTGGTTGGTGGGGCAGGGGTCGGGCTACGTCGCCCGCGACGGCTGGAACTTGCTGGCCAGCGACGACCCCTGGTGCGCGCCGATCGAGACGCACGTGGGTCCCGACGGCGCCGTCTGGCTGATCGACTGGTACAACTACATCGTCCGCCACAATCCCACGCCGCCGGGCTTCGAGACGGGGCGCGGCAACGCCTACGTCACCCCCCAGCGCGACAAGCAGCATGGGCGGATCTATCGCATCGTGCATGGGGATGCGGAGCAGTCCGCGGCTCCGGCCAGGCAGACCAGCGTCCGCTTGTTCGACGCACCGTCCGTCGGGCTGATTGCGGCGCTCGACGACGACAACCTCTGGGTCCGCCTGACCGCGCAGCGCCTGCTCTACGAGCGCACGAGCGACGAGACGCGCTCCGCGCTCGTGGCGGGATTGCTCGATCCGGCCGCAGGCGAGCGGGCGCTCGCGCACCTGCTGTGGAGCCTCGCTGGAAGCGACGAGCTACAAACCCATGCGGCCGTTGGCGCGCGGCTGGCTCAACTGTTGCAGCACCCGTCGGTCGCGGTGCGTCGCGCGGCGCTCGGCGCGCTCCCGCGCACGGCCGAGGCGGGCGACGTGCTGCTCGCGTCGGGTACGCTCGGCGACGCCGAACCGAGCGTCCGCCTGGCCGCGCTGTTGACGCTGGCCGACATGCCTGGCTCGACCAGCGCCGCGCGACACGTGGCTGAGGCGCTGCGGGATCCAGCCGTGGCCGGCGACCGCTGGCTGCCGCAGGCCGCGATCGCCGCGGCGGCGCCCAGTTCCCTCGACTTCTTGCGGCAGCTGGCCCAGGTCGCTCCGCTGGATCCCAACCGGGCGCTGACCGACGCCGCCCGCGTGCTGGGCGAGCATTGGGCGCGTGGCGCCGCGCACGACGGGCTAGAGGAATTGATCGCCGACCTCGCCGCGGGCGAGCCGCAGCACGCGCTGGCCGCGCTGCAGGGTTTGGCGGCCGGCTGGCCGGCAGAGTCGCCCGTCGCCTTGCGGCGGTCTGCGCAACCGGCGCTCGAGCGGCTCTGCGAACGGCTTCCGCCCGAGGGGCAGTTGTTGCTGGTCGATCTGGCGCAGAAGTGGCGCGCCGGCGATTCGCTCGCGGCGCAACTCAAGCGCATCGAGCAGGCGCTCGTCGCGCAACTCGAAGACGAAACGCAAGATGTGCCGGCGCGGGTGCGCGCGGCGCAGCAACTGGCGAACCTGGCTGGCCGGGGGGAAGTGCTGCAAAAACTCGTAGCGTGCCTCACGCCGCAGGCGAGCCCGGCACTCTCGCAGGGGATTCTCGATGCCCTGGCCGAGACGAAGTCCGCTGACACGGCCGCGCTGGTCACGGCCGCCTGGCCCCGGATGACGCCCGCCGTGCGCAGGCAGGCGGTCGCCCTCTTACTGCGGCGTCCTGCCTGGACCGGCCAGTTGTTGACGGCGCTCGACGAGCGGCAAATTCCGCGCGACGACCTGGCGCTTGATCATACGCAGCAGCTCGTCCGTCATCCCGACCAAGCCCTCGCCGCCCGGGCCCGCGAGATCTTGGATGCTGGTCCCAGTTCGACGTCCGGCCGCGCCGAGGTACTGCAGCGATTCCTCCCGTTGGCGAACCGCCCGGGCGACCCGCAGCTGGGGCGCAAAGTCTTCGAGCAGAACTGCGCGAAGTGCCATCGCCACGGCTCGCTCGGCGAGGCCATCGGCCCGGATCTGACCGGCATCGCCGCGCGGCGCCGCGAAGAGATCCTGGCCGATGTGCTCGATCCGAATCGCTCGGTCGAAGGGAACTATCGCCAGTACACCCTATCCACCACGGGCGGCGAGATCTTCACCGGTCTGCTCCTGGCCGAGACGCAGGCGGGCTACGAGCTGCTCGACAGCCAGGCCAAGAAGCACTTCGTGCTCCGCGGCGACGTCGACGAGTTCCAGGCTTCGACCCTGAGCGTGATGCCGGAGGGCTTCGAGAAGCTGGCGGCCGAAGAGCTGACCGGTTTGATCGAGTTCCTCGCCGCGCGCGGCAAGTATCTGCCGTTGTCGCTGGCCAAGAGCGCGACGATCGTCAGCACCTTGGGAATGTTCAACGACCGCGCCAGCAGCGTCGAACGGCTGGTGCTGCCCGAGTGGGGACCCAAGGTCGTGTCGGGCGTGCCGTTCCAGCTCATCGACCCGCGCGGCGACCAGGTGCCAAACGTAATCCTGCTCGAAGGACCGCCGGGAGCGGTGAGCCGGACGATGCCTCGACAGGTGCGCGTGGCGTGCGGGCTGGCGGCGCGGCGCATCCACCTCTTGTCGGGCGTGAGCGGGTGGGGATCGCCGATCGGCGCCAAGGGTTCGGTCTCGATGGTTCTCCGTCTGCACTATACCGGCGGCGCCACCGAGGACCACGAACTGCAAAACGGCGTCCACTTTGCCGACTACATCCGCCGGGTGGACGTGCCGGGCTCGGAGTTCGCCTTCCCCTTGCGCGACCAGCAGATGCGGTACCTGGCGGTCACCCCGCGCTCGACGACCGAGATCGAAGCGCTCGAGTTCATCAAAGGGCCCGACCAGTCGGCCCCGGTGGTGATGGCCGTGACCATTGAGCGGCCGGAGGAATAGCAGCGGCACAGCGCCTTTCCCGCACCGCGGCGGCAGGCGATAATCTCACAGCACGCCTCCCACCCGAGCGAATCCCCCCCCCTGCGAGCGTTCCCGTGTTTGACGCCGCTCGAATCCGCGCCCGCTGTTGCGGCGCTTGGCTGTTTCTCGCCGCGACGCTAAGCGCTGCGCTGCCTGCCGTGGCCGGCGACTGGCCCGAGTTTCGCGGCCCGACGGGCCAGGGGCTCTCGACCGCGCGGCGGCTGCCGACCGCTTGGAGCGAAAGCGAGAACGTCGTCTGGAAGCGGCCCATTCCGGGGCTGGGGTGGTCGTCCCCCGTGCTGTCAGGCGGGCGAATCTACCTGACCGCGGCCGTACCGGCCGAGAACGAAGGTCCAGTCGCGCTGCGGGCCCTCTGTCTGGCAGCTGACTCCGGCAAGATTTTGTGGGACCGCGAAGTCGTGACGGTCGCGCGCGACAAGGTGCCGGACGTTCACGCCAAGAACTCGAACGCCAGCCCCACGCCGATCGTGTATCGCAATCGACTTTATGTCCACTTCGGCCACCTCGGCACCGCCTGCCTGGGGCTCGACGGCCGGGTACTCTGGTTGAATACCGAGCTGACCTACGCACCCGTCCATGGCAACGGCGGCTCGCCCATCATCGCGGGCGGGGGACTCGTCTTCAGTTGCGACGGCGCCAGCGATCCGTTCATCGCGGCGCTTGGGCTGGAGCGCGGAAACATCCTCTGGCGCGTGCCGCGGCTGGGAGAGAATCTGCCCAAGACCTTTTCGTTCGCAACGCCGCTCTTGATCGAAGTGGCGGGGACGCCGCAGGTGATCTCGCCCGGCGCCGGTTCGGTCGGGGCTCTCGATCCACAGACCGGCGCCGAGATCTGGCGCGTCCGCTACGACGGCTACTCGGTGATCCCGCGTCCCGTCTACGGGCACGGCATGATCTACCTCTCGACCGGCTACGACCAGCCGAAGATCCTGGCGATTCGCGTCGATGGGCATGGCGACGTGACCGACACGCGCGTCGTGTGGACCGCGGCCCGCGGCGCGCCGAACACTCCCTCGCTGTTGCTGGTCGGCGACGAGTTGTACGCCGTTTCGGATCGCGGCGTGGCCAGCTGCTTCGACGCACACTCGGGCGAGGTGCATTGGCAAGAGCGCGTCGGCGGGAACTACTCGGCGTCGCCCGTTTATGCCGACGGCAAGATCTACCTGCAGACCGAAGATGGCCTGGGAATCGTCCTCAAAGCGGGCCAGGAGTTCGAGAAGCTCGCCGAAAACCAGCTCGACGAGCGAACACTCGCCTCGTACGCCGTCGACGACGGCGTGATCTTCATCCGCGGCGATGCGAGCCTGTATCGGATCGAAGCGAAGTGATTCACGCGCACCCTCGGCGCCTTCTGTAGCTGGCCCCTCCGAGGCCGGCGGCTTCGCTCGCGGGTCTGCATGTCCCCTCGCCCCGGTACTCCGGGGAGAGGGTTAGGGTGAGGGGTTTTTGACCCGCTGTCGACGTTCCAGCGCTCATGTTGAACTGAAGCCAACCCGCGCCCCCCTCATCCGGCCTGTCGGCCACCTTCTCCCCGGTGTACCGGGGAGAAGGGCTGGTGATTGCGGTTTTCTGGAGTCGGCCTCGGTGAGGCCGATTTTCCTCTGTTGCCGAGCTCATTGAGCTCGGTCCCGCTGCGCTGGGCTTGGCAGCGCTGAGTAGCGATTCACCGAAATCCCCGGCAAGTGTTGAGAGCCGACGGGGGATCGGGGTCACAGACCCCGACTACAGCAGTCGGTTTACTTCTCCACCACCCGCGCTCCCGGCCAGACCAGCTCGTTGAAGCGATCGACCGGCTCGCGGGCTGTCCAGGCAATCGCCCGCAGCAGCACCGCGCGGAACAAGGGATCATCGAAGGTCCAGGCGAAGTGGCCGGGGATCGAGACGAAGACGCGCCCTTTGGCGGGTTCGGTGGTCCAGAACAGCGGCTGCGTGCGATCCTCTTCGCGCCCCGTTGCCAACAGATTGATCTTCGTCGGATCCCCCGCGAGGTTCCAGTAGCTTTCGTCGTGCAGGCGCAG
>JAEUIK010000141.1 GCA_016793185.1 Planctomycetaceae bacterium
GAAACGCGTCAAGGATGTGCTGGCGGCCGGTCGAACCTCGTTCGAACAGAATCAGGGGGGCTTGTTCGAGGTCGCGCAGGTGAACTCGCCGGAGGCGGGCGATGCGGTGGCGTCGCGGCGCGATCAGGCTCCAGGTCATCGAGAACATGTGCTGGTACACCAGCTCGGGCGACGGCTCGTAGGGCGCCGCGACTCCGAGGGCGACTTCCGGGTCGCGGAGCAACACGGCTTCGATCTCCTGCTCGGCGTGCGTGCTGAGCTGCACCCGAATCTGCGGGAACTGCCGATGGAATCGCCGCACGGAATCGATCAGCACGTACCGCAGCAGGTACTGGCTGGCGGCGACGTGGACCACGCGCGGTTGCGCGCCCGATTCGAAGAGCTCCGTCAATTGCTCGGCCCGTTCGAGAAAACTCACCGCGTGGGGAAGAAATCGTCGGCCCTGTTCGGTGAGCGGAGTGGCGCGCCGCGGGCCCTGACGCTTGCGGTAGAGCTCGATCGCGAGCCGGCGCTCCAGCGCGAGCAGTCGGTTGCGCAGCCCCTGCTCGGTGATGTGCAAGACGTGGGCGGCGCCGCGCAGGCTCCCTTGCCTCGCCAGCTCGACGAACGCGGCAACTTGATCGGTCGACAAGGAAGGAGGCATGGTACCCATGGCGACGCCCAGGTGAGCGCGGACAAAAACAACAATAAAGATGATAAACACCATTATAAACAACTTCATGTCAACTTGCCGGCTGCTAGGATAAGTTCTCAGGAACGCCCGCCTCGCGGGCAACCGGCAACTCGCTCTCACTCTGGGGGACGATGACGTGAAGAGCTCATCAAGCCTTGCAGGCCGACCCGTCAGACAGTTGCCCGTCGTGTGGGGGGGGATCCTGGCGGCGATGGCGGTTGGGGTCGCCCTGGCCGCCAAGCCTCAGCCCACTACCCCGATCGCCCTGGGACACCATGAGGTCCCAATTTTTCTGGGCCCCCACGAACACGCCGTCACGGCGCTCGCCTTCGCACCCGATGGCAAGACCCTGGCCACCGGCTGCGGCGACAGCCATCTCAGGATGTGGGACTGCGCCACCGGTCGGCTCAAGTCGATTCACACTCACGATGCCAGCCGCGGGATCAGCGGGCTCGCCTATGCTCCTGACGGCCGCTCGATCGCCGCCGTGGGGGCCTTCTTCGGCCCGGAGGCGATTCTCTGGGACACGGCGACGGGCGACGTTGCCCGCGAGTTTCCGGACCATCCCCGTGCGGCTCAAGTCCACTCGCCGACTTGGCCGCAGATGACCTATCGCGGAAAGCCGATCGATTTCCGCGTGCTGAGGGCCGTCGCGTTTTCGCCCGACGGGAAGCTGCTGGTGACCGCGCCGGACGAGCTGTTGATCCACAACGTCGACTCGGGCGAGCTGCTGGCGGCGCCGCGCACCCCGGGCAAGAGCATCGCCGCCGTCGCGTTTACGGCCGACGGCAAGTTGGTCGCGACGGCCGACGACGATCGCTGTGTGCGCCTCTGGAGCATGCCGGACGGCAGACTCGAAGCGACGCTCGACGGGCCCAACCAGCCGCTCACAAGCATCGCCGTTTCGTCCGACGGGCGCCGCGTCGCGGCCTGCAGTCACAGCCTCAATCGCTCGTTTCTCAATCCCCACCAGCCGCCCGCCGGCACTCTCTGGATCTGGGATCGGCTGACCGGGCCGCCGCGAGGGATCCCGCTGGGTGCGGGCGCCGCGCGCCAGGTTGCCTTTCCTTCTCCCGACAAACTGCTGGTGACGTCGGGGAATCGCGTGCTGGAAGTCGATGCGGCCGAGAACGGGGAGCCTCAGCCGCGTTTGTTCTGGTCGCACTCAGAAGAGGTGCAATCACTGGCCATCTCACCCGACGGTCGGCTCGTCGCGTGCGGCGGCATCGACCGGACAGCCGACATCGTCGAGTCCGCCACGCGAAAGCTCGTGCATCGGCTGCCAGGGCTGACCGACATTTATTCCGCGGTGAACGTGTCGGCCGACGGTCGACATTTTGCGGCGGCGACGCTCGATGTGCGGTTCTCGAATCGACGTCCCGCAACGGACGAGTCGTTTGCTGCCCGCTCGGCCGAGTACTTCGGCAACGAGTCGAATCAAGGACGCATGCAGGCCGGCGGAGTGCAGGTGTGGTCGCTGGCCGACGGACGCCGCGCGGCGCTACTGCCGCTGCCGGCGGGCATGCAAGTGACGGCGGTGAAACTGGTGCCCGACAGCCAATTTGTCGCGATCGGGGGCTGGCTTACCGGCGAACAAGGCAAGCTCGCGCTGTGGGATTGGAAGGCCGGGCAGCCCGTGCGCGAGTATCTCGGCAACGAGACCGAAGTCCTGTCGCTGGCCGTTTCGCCGGATGGTCGATATGTGGTCAGCGGCAACGCCGCCGGCGAGGTCAACGTATATGACCTGGCGACGTCGGCGCCACTCCACACGATCGCACTCGACGGGCCCGCCCAGGCGGTGGCTTTCTCAGCCGACGGCAAGCAGCTGGCGGTGACGAACGGACAGCGCCTGTTGCAGATCCACTCGGTCGGCGACTGGGTTC
>JAEUIK010000193.1 GCA_016793185.1 Planctomycetaceae bacterium
CAGGAGTACGCCAAAGGCGGCCAGGGCGAACAAATCGGCTCCGGGATGATGCGTGGCGTGAAACTCAGCGGCCCGGTCGGCCAACTCGCGCAACTTCTCCTGGGCATCGTCGGGCAAAAACGTGAAGAACGCAACCACCACGCCCGCGATCGCCCCCCCGGCGATGTAGCCCGAGCTCAGCAGCACTCCGGGGCTGGCATCGCTGTCGCTCTCTTTCTTGCGGGTCAAGAGATCGACGATCCAGCGCAATCCCCCGCCGAGAAAGATCGGCATCGACGTCTCGAGCGGCAGGTAGACGCCGACCGCGAACGGCAGCGAGGGAACGCCCGCCAGTTCCAGCGTCAGGGCGATCAAGGCTCCGATCAGCACCAACTCCCAGGGGAGCTTTTGGTTGAGAATTCCATCGATGATCAGCGCCATCAGCCGGGTCTTGGGGGCGTCGAACTTGCCGGGAACGGCGGTACCGTCGTCGCGCTCCTTGAGAACGCCGTTGATGGCCGGATCGACGTAGTAGACGATCGTGCCCGACTCGTCGACCAGGTACTTGCCCTGGCGGACCCCTTCGATCTCCGTCCCGGAGACGTTCAGCACGTAATACAGGGTGGTGTCCTGGGCGGCATACTCGCCGCCGACCTGGGCGCGCGGCAGCCCCGTCACATCGGGCACGCGATAGTCGGGCAAGAACTGCGGCTTGGTCGTGTAGACCGTGCCCGCCTCGTTCAGCAGCAATAAGGTCACGCCGATCACCAGGGCCGAGCTCAGCGCGCCGATCAGGATCGCCAACTGTTGCCAGCGGGGAGTCGCCCCCACCAGGTAGCCGGTCTTGAGATCCTGGGCGGTGGTGCCGCCGTTCGAGGCGGCGATGCAGACGACGGCGGCGATCGTCAGGGCGGTCAGGGTCGAGGCCTTGTCGATCTTGCCCAACGCGAGAAACACCAGGCAGGTCAGCAAGAGTGTGGCGACCGTCATGCCGGAGATGGGGTTCGACGACGAGCCGATCTGCCCGGTCAAGCGCGCCGAGACCGTCACGAAGAGAAACCCGAAGACAACGATCAGCGAGGCCCCCAAGAGTCCATGCCAATTGAAGCCAAGCCCGAGATTCGGCAGCGCCGCCAGGGCGACGACCAGGCCGAGCGCGCCAACCAACACGAAGAGCATCGAGAGGTCCCGGCTCGTGCGTTTGACCTCGCCGCCGGTTCCCCGGGAGCCGCGCAAATCGCGCAAGCCGGCCGCGATCGACGCCAGGATCATCGGCAGAGCCTGGAACATGCTGACGATACCCCCGGTGGCGACCGCGCCCGCGCCGATGTATAGGATATAGTTCGAGCGAATCGCGCCGGGGTCCATCTCGCGGATCAGCTCGGTCGCGGGAGCGATCGGTGTTTCCAAATTCTCCCCCAACAACACGATCAGCGGCGTCAGCACCAGGTAGGCCAGGACGCCGCCGCCGAGCATGATCGAGGCGATTTTCGGGCCGATGATGTAACCGACTCCCAACAGCTCGGGCGAGATCTCGCCACTGAGGACGCCCCCCTTGAGGCCGCGGCCACTGGCGGTGGAGAGCTTTTGATGCAGCGCGGCGGGCCAGAATCCCAAGCCGACGCAAAGCAACTTATACAGAAACGCCAGGCCAAAGCCGCCGAAGACGGTCGCCGCGCTGGCGCCCCCTTTTTCGCCTACGATCAGGACTTCGGCGCAGGCGGTCCCTTCAGGGTACTTGAGCTCCTTGTGCTGCTTGACGATGAAAGCCCGGCGGAGCGGGATCATCATCAAGATGCCCAAGAGGCCGCCCAGCGCGCCGACCGTCATAACGCGGACGACGTCGAGATCGAACCCCAACAACAAGAGCGCCGGCATCGTGACCCCGACGCCAAACGCGATGCTCTCGCCAGCCGAGCCGGCGGTCTGGGTGATGTTATTCTCGAGGATCGTGGCCCGGCGCAATCCGGTGATGCGCGAGAAGAGACGAAAAAGCGTGATCGAGAGGACCGCGACGGGGATCGACGCCGAGACGGTCAGCCCGACCTTCAGCACCAGGTACAGCGAAGAGGCCCCGAAGACGATGCCCAACAGTGAGCCGACGATGACGGCCTGCCAGGTGAACTCGGGAATCACCTGCTCGTCGGGAATGTAGGGACGGTAGTCGTCGCCCCCGGCGGCGGGTCGCGGCGGCTTGGGGGGCCGGTTCTCGTGGGCCATGGTGCGTGTCCTGAAGTCGGCTGGTGGGAACGCCTTAGATTGCCGAGTTGCCGGGCAAAGTGCAACCCATGATTCACCGGCTGCTTCTGGCCGATGGACTACGCCCGATGCGTGGCCCCGCCTGACCGCCGTTTGATTGACGGCAGCACTTTCAGCCGTCACGATCGTGGCGGCTAGTGCTAGTCGACCAAACACCACTTTTGGCGTTCGCTCGTGCGGCGCGTGATACGCGGCTGACGTGCCGTTCGACGGGACGGTCCCTCGATAAAGGGAGACTCATCGCATGCTTCGCGACTGCAAGACGATCCTGGTCGTTGCCGCATTAACGGTCTGCGCTGGGGGGCAACTTGGGCCAGCGAGAACTTCCGCCGAAGAGCCCGCGCCCGCCAAGCCGCGTTTCGCCGGCCCGCAGGAACGGGGATTCCTGCTCCCAAACGGCTGGACCATCACACCAGCCGGCGAGCAGGTTGCCACAACTGACCTGCCGCTCAACATCATCCCCATGGCCGACAATCGACATGTGCTCGTCGCGACCAATGGCTTCAACCGCCATGAGCTCTCGCTGATCGACTTTTCGACGAAGCAGGTCGTCGCCCGCGAGGCGATGGACCAGAGCTGGTTTGGGCTGGCGCTCAATGCGGCACAGGACCGCGTCTGGTGGTCCGGCGGCGGGGCTGATCGGATCTACGCCTACCGGCTTTTGGAGGGCAAATTGGAGCCCGCGACCGGACCCGAATTGCCGTCTCCGGAGGGAAAGGCCGAGAATCAGTTCCGTAGTGGCATTCTGCTCGACCCCACAGGAACCCGGCTGTACTCCCTGAACATCGACGCTGGCACATTGAGCACGATCGATCTTTCGCTAGGAGCAGGGGGACAGGTCGTCAAGACGGCCCCCGTCGCGGGACGCCCCTACGACGTGGTCCTGGCTCGGAACGGTTCGCGGCTGTACGTGTCGGACTGGGCTGGAAAGAGCGTCGTCGCGGTCGATCCGACCGAGTTGCGGGTGCTGGCCAAGATCGGCGTCGGCGAGCATCCTAACCAGCTGGTGCTGCATCCGAAGGACGACCGGTTGTTCGTCGCTTGTGCGTCGAGCAACACGGTGCACGTGATCGACACGCGGCGCGGCATCGTGACCGAGACGATCTATACAACGCTCTTCCCGCAGGCCCCCGAAGGAAGCACGCCCGATGCCTTGGCGATTGCGCCCGACGGCGAAACGCTGTTCGTCGCCAACGCCGATAACAATTGCGTCGCGGTCGTCGACATCGACGAGCCCGGCGAAAGCCAGATCATGGGATTCATTCCAACGGGCTGGTATCCCACCTCCGTGGCAGTCACGCCCGACGGCCAGCATCTGCTAGTCGGTGTCGGCAAGGGAAACCAAACGAAGGCCAACCCGCTCTACCAGGAGAATGAAAAGCGGCCGGAGCCTCCCGCCGGCAGCACGCAGCGACGGCGAACCTTGCCTTACCCGTATATCGGCACGACGCTCTCGGGCTCGTTGTCGATTGTGCCGATGCCTTCGGAGGAGCAACTGCGGGCTTATACCGAAGAGGTCTACAAGAATTGTCCCTATTCCGACAAATTGTTGACCGTCGCACCGCATAGCGCGAAGAGCCCA
>JAEUIK010000245.1 GCA_016793185.1 Planctomycetaceae bacterium
CAGCACGTACGTGCCCACTTCCAGCGGATGGCCCGTGGCCATGCTGTAGCCGTGAGCGACACAGATTCCGAAGGTGGCAAACAAGTTGGGCGCCAGCAGGCCGAAGGCGACAAATCGCCAGCCGGCGCTCTTCAGGTCGCGCAGCCGGCGCGAGGCGGTCATGCCCATCTCAAGGAGGAACAGGCACAGGATACCCTGAAAGAGATTCAGGAAGAGCTGGTCGTCGTCGTGAGTGACCTTTGAACCCTGCAATTGACTGACGAAGCCAATGATGATGCCGCCAAACAGCAGGAACAGCCCGGGATTGAGAAACACCTCGTGCAGCAGCTCGGCGCTGAAGAGGCTCGGTGGCGCATGGCCCGCCAGTTGCTCGCCGTTGCCGTTATTGTCGCCGTGGTGCTCGAGTTTCTCGAGCGCCATCTCTTTCTCCAGCTCGACGTCGCGCGCGTGCTGGTCGTGGCCGTGCCCTGGGGCTTGGGTCAAAGCCACGGCGTGCGGGTCATAGCCCGGCTCGTCGGGCATATTGCCGAGGCGGTCCATCCCCTTCTGCCGCAACCTGGAGACCAGCGCCAAGGCCACCAGGCAGCCAGGGATCTCCATCACCGCGAGCATGACGGGCATGTAGGCGGCGAACGCCATGTTGGCTGCCGAGAGGACGCCCACGCAGGTGACGAACGTACCGGCCGAGTCGGAGCCGTAGTAGCCCGAGATGGTCGCGGCATCGATGCGCCGCAGCCGGGTCGTGTTGCGGAGCAGAGCGTAGGCGATGCACCCAATGATGAAGTTGGCAAGAAAACCGATGGCCATGAACCCCAGCGCATGACCGAGCACGTGCGGATCGAGCTTGGCCAGCTCTTCGCCGCCATGCCAGCCGATGGCGATCAGCAGGTAGATGGTCAGGCCCTGGTAGATCACATAGGGAAACTCGAACTGCACACCCAGGATGGGCACCGAGAAGCCCATGAAGAAGAAGAGCAACAGCGGCTTGAACAAGTTGTGCCGAAAGTTGTCCCAGAACTGGTGCAGCAGGTCGGACATCGCGTGGACCTTTGGCGCAGGAGGCCGTTAGAGCCGAGGAATCACCGTGGACGAAGCGGGGTCAGGTCGACAACAACACCGGCTCGCATCGGTACCACCAGCACGGCTCGCCCGATTGAGGCGCGACGCCGCGCGGTGCCTGGACGCGGACCGGAGTGCTGCGCGGGGGGCGGCGGGAAGCCGTAGTTTCGCAACGTTCGTGAGGGCGGGATTGGCCGCGTCGGTTGTCATCGACCGCACGAGGTACCAGGTTGTTCTCATGCGCGGAGGTGTGTGCAGAATTCCGTGGCGTTGATCGCAGTATAGGTAGACTCATCGTCAAGCGACTAGGCGGCAATTGGTTACAATCCCGTAAACTGCCGCGGTCGCGGCGGAGTGTCCCGGATTCGCGCGACGAGGTTGTGCAAATTGGCAGAATCGCGTGACGGCGGGATGCTCGCGAGATTACGATTTGTTTAGCCAGTCCCCGCGCGCTGCCGACGAAAGTGCCTACACGCGCCTAGAATGGGAACAGGGCTTCGCGAATCCGTTTCTGGAAACCAGTCACGAGACCACGCCATGGACCTGTTGGTAATCGAAGATGATCCTGTGATCGGCAAATCCCTGCGGCAGGGGTTTTGCGAGACCGGGCACTCCTGCGTGTGGGCCAAGGATGCCGAACGCGGGCTCGAGTGCGCGCGCGAACAGCAGTTCGACGCGATGATTCTCGACCTGATGCTGCCCGGTACTTCGGGACTCGAGGTCCTCAAGACCCTCCGTGGCCGCGGCGTGCGCACGCCGGTCATCGTGCTCACCGCGTTGGGATCGGTGCAGGAGCGCGTTACGGGCTTGCAGGCCGGCGCCGACGACTATGTCGTGAAGCCGTTCGCCTTCACCGAGTTGATGGCGCGCATCGAGGCCGTCTGTCGACGCTCGACCGCGCGGCCGTCGGTGACGATCGAGGCCGGCGACATCACGCTCGATCTGGCGACGCGCCGCGTCAAACGCGGCGACACCGAGATCGAGCTCACCCCCACCGAGTTCAGCCTGCTCGAGCTCTTGATGCGCTACGCCGGCCAGGTCGTCACCCGCAAGATGCTGTGCGAGCATCTCTGGGAGGCAAACTGGGAGGGCGCCACCAACGTGATCGAAGTCCACATCAACCGCCTGCGGGGAAAACTCGACAAGGGATTCTCGGAGTCGGTCATTCAAACCGTGCGAGGTCGCGGCTATGCGCTTCGCGCGTCTTAGCGTCTATACCAGGTCGCTCCGCTTTCGCCTGCTCGCCTGGAACACGTTCGTCGTGCTGTTGATGGTCGTCGTGACGCTGCTCGCCGTCCGCGAAGGGCTGCGCCTGATGCTCATCCGCGAGATGGATCAACTGCTCGAAGAAGACCTGCTCGAGATTCGGCTGGCCGTCGAACAGTTCTATCCCAACTGGGACCAGATCCAGGAAGAGCTGAACCGCAAGGCGATCGGTCACGCCCATCGCGAGCTCTTCGTGCAAGTCCTGGATGCTCAGGGGCAGCCGCTGCGGAGCAGTGTCAACACGCCCGACGCGGCAAGCTCAGCCGGCACCGGCGTGCTGGGCCGGACGCTCGTTGGCGGAGCCTTTCGGGTGATGTCGAGGCCGTTGAGCAAGCCCGGCCTGCCGCCGCTGACCATTCGCGTCGGCTCGACCCTGCGCTTCGTGCGGGAGGACGTGGCCAATCTCAGTCGGATGTCGATCTGGGTGGCGATCGCCCTGTTGCCTTTGGCCGGTTGGGGCGGTTACTGGCTGGCAGGCAGGGCTACGAAGCCGCTGGCCCAGATCATCCGCATGGCTGCCCGGCTGCGCCCTTCGCAACTCGACGAACGCCTGCCGATTCGCCGCACGGGCGACGAGCTCGACCAGCTGTCGCGGACGATCAACGGTTTGCTGGACCGCATCGCCGACTACTTGGCGCAGAACCGCGAATTCATCGCCAATGCGGCGCACGAGCTGCGCAGCCCGCTGGCGGCCATCCAAAGCTCGGTCGAAGTCAACCTCAACGCGGCGCGCACCATTGGCGAGTACCAGGAGCTGCTCGGCGAGATCGCCGAGGAATGCAGCAGCCTGACCGGGCTCGTGAACCAGTTACTACTGCTGGCCGAAAGCGACGCGGGGCCCTCGCAATTGATCCGGCAGCCGGTCCTCTTCGACCGGATCGTCAACAAATCGCTCGACATGTTTCATGGCGCGGCCGAGGAGCGCGGCGTCGAACTCCACGCTCAGCGGCTCGATCGGCTCGTCGTCAGCGGCGACCCCAATCGACTCTGGCAAGTCGTCAATAATCTGATCGATAACGCGCTCAAGTTCTCACGTCCGGGCGGCAACGTGTCGGTCGAACTGCGCTACGAGCCGCAGCGGGCCGCGGCGGTGCTCCGTGTCAGCGATGCCGGAGTGGGAATTCCGCCGGAGGATCTGCCGCACGTTTTCGAACGCTTCTTTCAGGGAGACCGCTCGCGGCAGCGCGAATCGCCGACGCGCGGCAACGGCCTCGGCCTTTCCATCTGCCAGTCGATCGTCCAGGCCCATGGCGGCACCATTTCGGTGCAAAGCGTCCCGGGCAAGGGCACGCAATTCACGGTCATCCTGGCGGCCCAACCGGCTGAGGATCAGGGCACATTGATCCCTGCGACCGAAACGGCCGCCCATTAATCGCGAGGGCGGACGGAAGCCCAAGCGGAATTGCCAACGATGACCGTCTCGCCGAAGTCCTGTCGCCACCGGTCGGGAGGAGGGGCGAGCCTCCCGTCGCGGCTGCAGGCCTCACGCTATCTGGTCGTCCATTCGACGGGCTGCGGATGGATGTCGTCGGCCGGGCGGCCGCCGGCGTCTTTGCGGCCGCTTCCCTCAAGGCGGCTGATCGCGCGCACGCCCATGTCGTGATCGCAGGCGAGCTGACAGCTCAACCGGACGCCCGACAGGCCACGGGCGGCCAGCACCTGTTTCTCGGCGACCGTCATCTGGTCGGGCTCGCCCGCCAGGAACTCGACGCGGCAGGTCGTGCACCGCGCGTTGCCGCCGCAAGCGTGCAACTGGTCGATGCCCGCCTCATCGGTCAGGGCCAGCACCAGGCGCTTGCCCTGGGGCACTTCGAATTCCCCGACACCTTCGACATTGAGCTTGGGCATGATTGCGGAACTCCCGGGTTAGTGCCGCGTCAACCCGAAGAATTCGAGTTGGCGCAGCACGACCGCCGAACGGGTAAGTGGTCCGGCGACAAACAAATACCTGGTGCTCTACCGAATGGCCTCAACGCGAGGCTCGGGCTGTGACAGAGCACTAGTCGGTCAGACGAGACACGCGGCTCATTATCGGGCCACGCCGGGGCGAGGCAAGTCGTTCGCTCGAATCGCGTGCTACAAAACGCCCGCGCGGTCGCGCTCGGGAGTTGACGCGGGAGGATGCGGCGCGCTGGGCTGACCATGCGCGGTGTGCCCGCGCCAGGTGTACATGGTGGTATTCACCCCAAAGATGCGCCCCACCCAATCGAAGAGCCGCAGCGGCAGCACCCCGCGAAAGAACGGCGTGGTGCGGACGATCGCCGGCGCCAGCACCAGCGGTTTGTTCCTGACGATCCCGTGCACAACCTGCTCCGCCAGCCGATCGGGCGTGAGCCAGTCGGTGGTGGTCGGCAGCTTCACCCCCTCGAACAGTCCGGTCTTCACGTAACTGGGGCAGACGGCGGTCACCGTGACGTGGCGCTGCCCCAGCTCACACAACTCGAGCCGCAAGCCTTCCGAAAAGCCCAACCCGGCCCACTTGCTCGACGCATAGGTTGTGCCGAAGGGGAGGCCGACAAACGCGCTGGCGCTGACGATGTTCGTCACGTTGGCTTCCGGGCGGGCCGCCAGGTCGGGCAAAAAGGCATGGGTCATGGCCACCATGCCGAGCGTGTTGACCTGGTAGGTCAGCAGGTGTTTTTCGAGCGGGACATCGAGGAACGCGCCGCCAAAAACCGTGCCGGCGTTATTCACCAGTATGTCGAGCGGGCCAACCTCGGTTCGCAGGCGGTCGCGCAGCTCGGCGATCGCCTGGTGGTTCGTGACGTCAAGCGCGTAGGTAAACGCCGGCACTCCCAGGTTCCGGATCTCGGCGGCCGCGGCAGCGAGTGACTCGAGGCGCAGGTCGGTCAAGACGATCGCGACCCCCCGCCGGGCGAGCGCCAGGGCAATGGACTTGCCGATCCCCTGCGCTGCCCCGGTGACGAGCGCCCGTTTTCCCGTGAGATCGCGCATGACTTGCGTGCTCCGTAGAAAGGTAGTGCGGAGCGGACGGATTCAACCTCTCGGGAATCGATTGTATCCGGCGTGCGGGCCGGCACCAAACCTGCGTGCCGGCCCGCTCGCCGGGCGGGTGATTGTCTTGGCGGCGCCGCGAGGCCAGAATTGAAGCGTCCCGGCAGCGTCTGCGGGCGGCAACGGGGTCCGACTTCGGCCAGGGAGAACCAATACCGATGACCGCACACCTGCGCCTGCTGCCACGAAAGCCCGGGGTCCGAGCGCGAATCGTCGCCGCGCTCTCTGTCGCGGTTCTGCTCGCGTCCCCCTGTGCGGCCATCGACCTGGTGGTGCATCGCGGAGCCAATGAGGTCGCACCCGAAAACACCCGCGCCGCGGCCCAGCAATGCATCGACTGGGGCGTCGCCTACGTCGAAGTCGATGTCCGCACCAGCAAGGACAAACAGCTCTATATCCTGCATGATCCCACCGTCAACCGAACCACCAACGGCAAGGGCTTTCTGCGGCAGCTCACGGGCGCCGAGATCGACCAGCTCGACGCCGGTAGCTGGTTCGATCCCAAGTTCGCCGGCGAACGCGTTCCCAAGCTCCGCCCCTACCTCGAGTGGATCAAGGGTAAGGCCAAGGTGTACTTCGATGTGAAGGACGCCGATCTCAAACAGCTGATCTCACTCGTGTACGACGTGGGGCTGGAGAACGATTGCTTCTTCTGGTTCTCTAGCGATAAGCAAGCCGAGAAGTTCCGCGAGCTCGATTCGAAGCTGCCGCTCAAGGTGAACGTCAGCAACCCCGTTGATGTCGCCAAGGCGGCCGGGCACTTCAACGCCAACATCGTCGAGGTGGGGCTGAAAAACATGACCCCCGAGCTGGTGAACTCCTGCCGCCAGCGCGGCATCAAGATCATGATCTACCATCCGCAGAAGGATCCGGCGGGCTTTCGCAAGGTGATCGAATGGCAGCCCGACCTGGTCAATCTCAACCACCCCGACCTGTTTCAACAGGTCGAGCGCGACGTCGCGGCGGGCAAATAAGCAGCCGGCGAAGCACGCCATTGATTCCCCCACAAGGGGGATGAGCGACGGCGTCGCGGATGGACCTGCCGGCGCGGAGCCTTCCTGGCGAGCGGACTTTCTTCCGGCGCAACACGCTGGCCCGTGGGAGGATGCACGCAGTGCGGTATCGCTCAGTGGAAGGGAAACCACTATTCCGTTTAATCGTCAAACTCGTTGACGGTTGACCAAACCACCCTTCCGCCGAAAATTGCCGTTGATCCGCATGGCCGCTTGACGACCTAGATTCGGGGCGCGCCGCGCGAATCGAGCCTCGACACGCAGGTGCCGGGGATCGCAGGAACGGCGTTTGCTCCGCTCGCCGATC
>JAEUIK010000297.1 GCA_016793185.1 Planctomycetaceae bacterium
GGGGCTCGCAGACAAGTCGTTATCTCGTTACGAGGCCAGATTTTAATTGACATTCACTTTTGCCGCCCGATAAATTGGTACAGGGAGAGGCAACGGTTCGGCGTCGTGCATTTCTGCCGGCGATTTCTGGTTGGCTATTGACGTCCAGAACCTGCGGGTTGGAGGCGATCCGCATCCCTTACGGAATAGAGAGAGTCAATCGCAATGGCCCGTGGCAAAGCTATCTGGGGCATCGATATTGGCCAGAGCGCGCTCAAAGCGCTCCGCTGCCGGTCTGGCGAGACCCCCGATCAGATCGTCGCCGACGCTTTCGACTTCATCGAATACCCCAAGATCCTGAGCCAGCCCGAGGCCAACGCCGAAGAGCTGATCCGCGACGCCCTGACGCAGTTCCTCTCACGCAATAGCGTCCGCGGCGATCGCGTGGCGATCAGCGTCTCGGGCCAGAGCGGCCTGGCGCGCTTCATCAAACTGCCGCCGGTGGAATCAAAGAAGATTCCCGACATCGTCAAGTACGAGGCCCGGCAGCAGATTCCCTTCGCGCTCGAGGACGTCGTCTGGGATTACCAGCAGATGGCGGGCGGGAGCGAAGAGGATGGCTTTGCGCTCGAGACCGAGGTCGGCTTATTCGCCATGAAACGCGACCAGGTCAATCGCGCGCTGGCGCCGTTCAAGAGCGCCGGCATCGAAGTCGACATCGTGCAGTTGGCGCCGCTGGCGCTCTACAACTACATCGCCTTCGATCAGATGCAGGACCTGCCGCCGCCGGACCAGTTCGATCCCGAGAACCCGCCGCCGTCGATCGTCCTGCTGTCGCTGGGGACCGATACGACCGACCTGGTGGTCACCAATGGCTACCGCGTCTGGCAGCGGAGCATTCCGTTGGGGGGCAACCACTTCACCAAGGTGCTCACCAAGGAGCTCAAGCTGACCTTCGCCAAGGCCGAGCACCTGAAACGCAACGCGTCGCAGGCGCCGGACCCCAAGGCGGTGTTCTCCGCCATGCGGCAGGTTTTCAACGATCTGCTCACGGAGGTGCAACGCTCGATCGGGTATTTCTCGGGCATCGACCGCCGCGCCAAGATCGGCAAGGTGGTCGTGCTCGGAAACGCCATGAAGCTGCCGGGATTGCAGCGCTACCTGGGGCAAAACCTCGGGAGCGATTCCGCCAAGTACGACGTGATCAAGCTCGAGACGTTCCGCGGGCTGGTCGGCCCCGGCGTCGTCGACGCCCCGTCGTTCAAGGAGAACATCCTCAGCTTTGCGACCTGCTATGGGCTGGCGTTGCAGGGGCTGGTCGACACGAAGATTCACACGAATTTGCTGCCAGCCGAACTCCTGCGCGACCGGTTGATTCGCGCCAAGAAGCCGTGGGCCGTGGCCGCGGCCGCGGTGCTGCTGCTGGGCTGCACGGTCAACGCGTTCGGCCACTGGAGCGCGTGGCGCACCGCGCGGACCGAAGCCTTCGCCGACGTCACCAGCCCGGCCAAGGCCGTGGTCAGTAAATCGCAGTCGCTCGAATCCGAGTACGGCGCGGAGAAAGGACGCTTCGACGAGATGCAGCAGATTGGCAACAATCTGACGCAAGGGGTCGAAGGGCGCCTGGCCTGGCTCAAGGTCACGAAGGCCATCAACCTGGCGATTCCGCGCGATCCGAATGCCCTGGAAAAGCCGGTCGAGGAACGCGAAGAGCTCCACATCGACACCATCCAGTGCGTCAAAGCGCAGAGCCTCGAGGCCTGGTACAACGGCCGCAACGCCCCCGCGCCCGGCGCCGAAGTCGCCGAGCCCGAGGAAGAGCCCGCCGCACCGCCCGCGGGAGAAGAAGCCGCGGAGGTCGAGGAGATCGAACCTCCCTCGGGCGAGGGCTGGGTCTTTCGCATCCAGGGCTATCACTACCACAACAAGGAAGGGGATACCGCCCACGAGGGTGCGAACTACGTCCGCGAGACGCTGATGAAGAACCTCTCGCAGAAGCGGTTGCCGATGCCCGAGGGGGAGAAGGTTCCTCCCGAGCTGCAAGCGAAGCCCGACCAGACGGACTTTCCCGTCGGCGATTTGGGAGTTGGCTTTCCGTTCTTGATCGACCCGCCGGCGATCGTGCCGTCGACGCTGAGCGTGCGCGAGGGGTTCCCCCCCAACGAGCCGAACGGCGAGGATCCCAAAGTCCGCGTGTTCGATTTCGTGGTCGAGTTTTGCTGGCAGCCCTCGAAGATGACGGCAGAGGAAGAAGGCACAGAAGGAGCGGAAGACGCCGAGGTCGCCGCGAACTAGCGTGGCGGGCCGCGCTGCCGCGGCCGATCGCTCGCGCAGGCCCCGCGCTTTTCCCCTTCCCTAACACGGTACGCCGAAATGGATCAGGTCAAAGTTTATCTCGCGTTGCTCAAGAAGCATCACTTCTGGCCGCTGACCCTGCTCGTGCTGGTCGTCGGGCTGATTGCGTGGCGGTCCGGCAAGTCGAATTACGACGCACTGTTCGCCCAGAACAGCAGCGAGCTCAACGGCGTTTTCGGGTCGGTCGAAGGTGTCACGCGGAAGACGCCGCATCCGAACGAGGCGTCGATCACCGAGGTCAAGCGCCTGAACTCGGTGCAGACCAAGGACGTGATGGCCGCGTGGCAGTTGCTGTACGACAACCAGGAGCAGATTCTCACCTGGCCGAAGGAATTCGAGGAAATCGGCCGACTCAAGCCGACTTCGCCGATTCGCGAGAATCTCCGGCAGATCGTCTTCAACTACTTCCACATGCAGTTTCCCAACTTGTTCAGCATCGTCGATCTGCGTGAAGAAGCGGCGGACGTCGATCCCGCCGCGGGCGCCCCGGCCCCCGCCCCCGACGCGCCAGGGGATGGCGGCGATCCGCCGGCCGCCGGCCGCCGCGCGATGGGCGAAGGGGGGCAGCGGAACAAGCCGGTCGCCAAGGGACTCGTCGTCTGGCCCAAAGCGGAACGCGACAAGATCGTGAGCTTCTATCGCTGGCCCCGCGCGCCGGGTTCGAAGCAGATTCGCTATGCCCAAGAAGATTACTGGGTCTACCAGGCGCTCCTGAAGATCATCAGCGAGACGAATCGCGGGGTCACCAGCCCGCGCAACGCCGCCATCAAGAAGATCGAGGCGCTCGACATCGGCCAGGCCGTCCCCCGGGCCAACGATCGAGCGTTTCCCGTGCCCGAGGGTACCGTCGCTGTCGAGGAGGGAGACGACAAAACCAAGATGACGCTCAAGCCGGGGGCCATCGCCACGGATGAAGAATTGGACAACGGGCGTTATGTCGCACCCGATGGCAAGCCGCTGACGTCGGCGACCGGCGCCAGCAAAGAGTTCAAGCTGATGCCGATCCGGATGCGGGTGATCATGGATCAGCGGCGAATCCCCGACCTCCTGGTGGCCTGCGCCAACTCGCCGCTCCCGGTCGAAGTCACGCGCTGGCAATACCGGCCCAGCGACACGCGGGGTTCCACCGGCGGCGCCATGAAGCGCGCAGGGGGCGGTCCCCCCCGGGGGGGCGGCATGTCGTCGACGGCGGCGGCGACCGTCGATCGCGGCCCGCTCGACGGTGACCCGCTGCTCGAATTGACCGCCAACGATCAGCGCATTGAGATTCGCGGCCTGATTTACATCTTCAATCCCCCCGACCTCGGCGACCTGATCGAGGAAGCCGAAGGCGAACCGGAGGGAGGCGAAACGAGCACCGACGAAACCACGCCCGAGAGCCAGGAGGAAGCCCCGCCGGCTGAGGACGCCCCGCCCGCAACTGAAGAAACGCCGGAGTCAACCGAGGGAGATGCGGGGGCGGCAGCGCCGGACGCCCCGCCGGCGAACGAAGGGGAAACGCCCGCCGACGCCGAAGGGGCCACGGCTCCCGCCGAACCGGAGGTAGAACCCACGGCTCCGCCGGAGGGGGAAGCGGAACCTGCTGCCGAGCCCGCGGCCGAACCGGCCGCTCCGCCGGAG
>JAEUIK010000301.1 GCA_016793185.1 Planctomycetaceae bacterium
TCGCCGCCGCGCTGGCTGCCGCGCTCTGGCCGGGACGCGATCCGCTCGGACTGAGCGAGCGCGGGCGGATGGCCTACGTCTATGCGGCCGAGCTGGTGCTGGCCGCGATCTTCTTACACGTGCGGATGACCATGCCCTGGCTTTTCCAAGGCGTGTTTCGCGCCTGGTGGCCGCTGGTCGTGATGGCCATTGCCTACCTGGGAGTGGGGCTCTCCGAATGGTTTGGGCGCCGCCGGCAAAACGTGCTGGCCGAGCCCCTCGAAAGGACCGGCATCTTGCTACCGCTGTTGCCGGTGATCGGCTTCTGGTTCGTCGACAGCCAGACCAACTACTCGCTGCTGCTGCTGGTCGTCGGCGGACTGTATGCGGCGCTGGCCGTAACGCGCAAGTCGCTGGGCTTTGGACTTCTGGCGGCGCTGGCGGCCAACGGCGGGCTCTGGCACTACTTGCACCAGCTTGGCGGAGTCGGCCTGCTCGAGCATCCGCAGCTCTGGCTCATTCCGCCGGCTTTGTGCGTGCTGGCCGCGGCCTGGCTGAATCGCGAGCGGCTCACCGCCGCGCAGATGACGACGGTCCGGTACATCACCTCGCTGACGATCTACCTTTCCAGCACGGCCGACATCTTTCTGCAGGGGGTGAACGAAGCTCCCTGGCTGCCGCTGGTGCTCGGGGCCTTCGCCCTGGCGGGCGTCCTGGCCGGCATCGTGATGCGGGTGCGTGCGTTCTTGTTTCTGGGTACCGGCTTCCTCACGCTGGCGATCCTGACGATGATCTGGCATGCCGGCAGCGAGTTCGGGCAAGCGCGTATCTGGTCGACGACCGGCATCGCAGCCGGCATCGCCGTGATCGCAATCTTCGCCTTCTTCGAGAAGCGCCGCCAGGATGTGCTCCGCGTCGTCGACCAGCTCCGCCAGTGGGAAGCGTAGTCCAGCCAGCTGCTAGCCGTACTTTTCGCGCAGGCGACGCGCCGCTGCGACTTCGTGCTTGAGCTTCTGATAGACCTCGTCGATGCTCACGTTCGCGGCCGAACCGGGGGCGAATCCGCAATCGGGATTGAGCGTGATCCGCTCGGGCCCGAGATGCTGCAGCGCCAGTTCGACCCGGGCCGCGATCTCGTCGGCCGTATCGATCACGCCCGGCGTGCAGCTCACGCAGCCCAGCCCGATCTCGAAATCCTCGCGCAACTGGCGGAAGACGGCCATGTCGCCCGAGCCCGGGGCGGTGAACTCCATGGTCAGGTGCTGCACCTGCAGGCGATTGAGCTGCCGGATGATCGGATCATAGCCGCCGCGGAACTGGGCCTCGCCCCGCACGCGCGCGCCCGCCCGGCGGCAGAGATGCACCGCGAGTTTCACGCCAGTGACGCCGGCGACCAGTTGATTGACCATCTCGACGTCGAAGTCGGCCGCGCGGTCGGCGTTCTCGTGCTGCGCCCGGACTTCGGCGTCGACAAAGAGGCAGAGATGGGGATCGTCGATCTGGACGATCGCGACTCCCTCGTCGCGCAGCAGTTTCAGTTCCTGGCGGAGGATCGGCACGCACGCTTCGACGAAATCCTCGCGCGTCGGATAGGCGGCCGCACTTTTCTGCGGATCCCACATCCGCTCGCCCAACAGGGCCGGCGAGGGGAGCGTCGCCTTGATCTGCCGCCGCGTGAGCTGCTTGAGCAGCCGCACTTCCTGGGCGATGAAGCCGGGCGTTTTGGGGGCGAGCCGGTCGACGACGATCGTCCAGGGACGCCCGTCGGCCGGGTTGCGCCCCAGCTCAAAACCGTGGGCCAGCTCGGCGATCACGCCGATGTAACTCTTGCGCCACCACTCGCCGTCGCTGACGACGTCCAAACCCGCGCATTCCTGCAGGGCCACGACACTGGCCACGGCCGCGCGCATCAGCCGCTCGTACTCCGCGGGGGGAGCGTTCGTCTGCTCGTTGATCAGATCCTTGACATACTCGGGTCGCGGCATCGAGCCGACAATCGAGGTGGGAAACAGCATCGCGGTGCTCCTGGAGGGCACTCATTTCAGGAACAGGAACGAACGACCAAGGCGCTCCGACTTCAGGCGCGACCGCCAGGAGCGATCGGCGCGGATCCTCCGGGGGGCCACTTCCAGTTCTGCCGGGCGTACTCGAAATCCTGCTGCGTGTCGATCTCGATGTATTCGCCGGGCGTATCGACGTGGGCCATGGGGACGCCCGCCTCGACCATCTCCTGCAGGAGGTGAATCAGGTAAGCCTTTTCGAAGGTCTTCGCTTCGCGGAACGGGCGCCCGGCGTGCGACTCCCGACAGCGGTGATAATGTTCGCGCAGCCGCGCGGCCCCCGCCGCCGAGAAGCGGGCGACCCCGATGTACTCGCCATGGGCTTCGGCCGGCGGAATCGCCCGATGGATGCGGGTGACCAGGCCGTTGGCGACCGTCACCTTCTCGGCGTCGTCGGGAGGGTGCTCGGTCCGCTCGCGATAACGTTCGCTCCAGTCGGTGTCGACGACCAGCGAGATGTCGGCGGTGCTGGCGAGCAGCCGCTCGACGACGCGCGGGGTAAAGAGAATATCCGAGTACGCGCAGAGGAAGCCGTCGGTCATTAGATCCTCGGCGCAGAACAGCGAGGCCAGGATGTTGTTCTGCTCCCACTCGCGGTTGTGGCGCAGCGTGAGCTGCGGGTAGCCCGCGCGGACCTTGTCGACCTGGTAGCCGCCGATGAAGCCGATCTGCGTCAAGTCGTGGGCGGCGAGCGCCGCGAGCGTCCAATCGAGGATCCGCCTCCCTTGCACTTCCGCGAAGCACTTGGGCGTGTCGGCGGTGGTTGGCATCAAACGGGCCCCGCGCCCCGCGCCGATGATGATGACTTGCATGCATTCCCCTGCGAAGCTACTCCGAGCGGGGCGCGGCGTTCCAGAGCAGCGCCATGGCCCCCGCGGCCGCCAAGGCCCAGGCGGCCCAGATGTAAATCGCGATCTGCCAGCCCCCGTGCTCCTCCATCTTGTAATAGCCGGTCACTTTGTCGCCAAGGGCGGCCCCCATGTAGCCCAGGAAATTGACGAAGCCGGCCGCCGCCGCGGGCGTGCCGCGCCGCGCTAGATCGGCCGGCGCGGTCCCGACCAGCAGCACCTGCGGCCCGTAAATGCAGAACCCGATCAACACCAACAGTCCGACGGTTCCCAGCGGACTGACACGGGCGACTTGCTCGTAGACCAGCGTCAAGACAGCCAACAGCAACAAGAGTGCGACGATGACCGGTGCGCGGCGCCCTCCCAGGTACCGGTCGGTCGCCCAGCCCGTCAGGTACGACCCCGCCACGGCGCCGAGGGCCAGCACGACGTAGTTGAGCGCCGCCTTGTCGATGCCGATCTGTTGGACCTGCGTCAGGTGCGAGATCCCCCAATCGACGAATCCATAGCGGCAAGCATTGAGCAATCCCAGGGCGCTCCCCAACAGCCACAGCGCGGGGTTCGAAACCGTGAGGAGCAGGACCTTGAGCGCCGATTGTTTGGCGCTGGCCCCCTGCGCGAAGCTCGGACTGCTTGCGGCGTGGCTCTCCCGTCGCGGCTCGTCCTGGAGGCAGATAAGCATCACGACGCCCGCCGCGGCCAGGATCGCGGCCGGCACGAACAGCGCCCCGCGCCAGCCTAGATACTCGGCCGCTTGCCCGGCCACGAAGAAGGTCAGTCCGAGCGTGACCTGATAGCCGGTGCCAATGATGCCGATGGCTCGACCGCGCCGGTGGGGTTGCACCCAGTTGCCCACAACGCGCACACAGGGAGTCCAGCCCAACGATTGGCAATAGCCGTTCGAGGCCCAAATGAAGAGCAGGAAGTAGAAGCCCGTACTGAAACCGAACAGCACGTTGAGCAGGGCCGAGCCGAACATTCCGACCGCCAGCAGCTTCCGGGGCGAAATATGCTCGGCGATCTGCCCATTGAAGAGCTGGCCCACGCCATAGGTGAGCTTGAGCGCGGCGAGGATCGTCCCGACCTCGCTGCCGGTTAGGCCGAGTCCCCCCTCGGCGGGCGAACGCTCCATGCCGGGCACGGCGACCGAGAGGTTCTGTCGGCAAAAGTAAAACGCGCCATAGACCAGCCACAGCGTCCAGATCGTCGCCTGTTCGCCCGGATGGGGCTCGGCGCTGCGCGGCGCGTGGACCGAAGCAGATTCGGCGGCGGACTCGTCCGGCATGGGTGACACGGGGCGCATGGCGGCTGCGAATTTCGCGCTCGCACGTGCCGACGACGTGGTCCCCCCACGCGCGGCGAGCGGAAAGTACGCACACGATACCGGTTCGCCGAAAGAAAGGCGACTGAGAATCGCCCCCCAGCGCCATCCGCCAAGTTCTGCGAACAGCCGTCACGACCGCGACGACACGATGCCGCGAGCGGCCTTCCACGTCAGCCAACCGGCCAGCAGTCGGACGGGCCAGATGAACTCGGGCCCCCACCGCCACGACGGGATGGCACCGGGCGTGGCGGTGTCGACGATGACGACGGGCCCGCTCCCGACCCACCACCACGCCAGGATCGCCACTCCCACGAACCAGGTACTGAGCCGGAACTGTGACATCCGAACAAAACCGGCGTCGCGCCGCCCGCACGAGTGCGGGGGCGCCACGCCGGGCCTCTTGGCGGTTTCAAGACGGGTAACCGACTTGCCTGGCGGGATTAGAAATCGGTGTTCGCCGCCTCCAGCTTGTCGCGCGTCACCAGCGCCGCGAAGACGCGGATGTCGATCGACTCCTGCAGGAACCGGACGGAGGCGTCGCCGAAGGTGGCGTTGATGCCGCCCGGATGGAACGAGTAGGCCTCGGCGGTACCTTCCGATCCGTAGGGGAAGGGGCTGGTGATCGGGAACGGCAGCCCGGCGACGTTTTCGCCGTTGGTGCAGTTGATCGCGCAGGGGCCGGGGAACGTCGTGCCGTCGGGGCTCGAGCCGTCGACGCTGAAGTCGCTCGCCGGGCGCGGCCAGCCGCCGGCATTCACCCGGGCGGTGGTCAGGTCGTCGCTGACGCGCACTCCGCGGCGATACAGGTAGGGACGCCCCGCGCTCTCGGCATACATGACCGTGTTCGAGAGGCCATCCTTGATGTCGCGAAACCGCGTTTTCTCGTTCTTGGGGATCATGCCTTTGCCGAACGCCGTGACGAGTCCCGCGTCGTAGAGGCGCTGATCGACTCCGATCGTCGGCGAGTAGTCGGTGCAGACCGAGATGTCGGCGGTCCAGGGATCCTTCTCGGGCAGCCCATCCAAGCGATCTGAGTCAGGAGTCGAGGGGCAGGTGAACGTCGGGATCTTCATCTGGACCGCGGCGCGGTTCTTGGGGTCGTTCCAGTTCAGTTTCTGATCGTAGAGGTCGTAGATGTTCTTCTGTTCGAAGTACGGCAGCAGGAACGTCAGTCCCGAAATCCGCGGCAGCGGAGTCAATCCGGGGGGACGCACGCTGGCGGGCAGGTGGCCGAACGTGTCGTGGAAGTTATGCGCGGCGATGCCCAATTGCCGCATGTTGTTCGAGCACTGCGCCTTGCGGGCCGACTCGCGGGCGGCCTGAACGGCCGGCAGCAACAAGGCGATCAGGATGCCGATGATCGCGATGACCACCAGCAATTCGACGAGCGTGAAGCCCGCCGCTTTTCTTCGGGTGACGAGAGGCATGATTGGATTCCCTTCTGCGGAAAGTTCGTTACGAGAATAGAATTCGAGTGAAACTCCCTTGCGCGCTGGCCCGTGGGCGCTTAGCGTTTGAGCACGATCGGCGGCACGTCGTTCTGGCCGGCGGCAACTTGCACGACGATCTTCGACTGTTTGGGGTCGCCATAGCGGACCGGCAGGACGTTGGGACCGGGCGCCAGCTCGCCGTCGCGCTCGACCGGCTTCTGCCAGCGGATCGTGACTTCGTACTCGCCCGCCGGCGCGCCGTCGTTACCCCCGTAGGTGTTGATGACGAAGTTGCCCTCGGCATCGACGTAGCCGGTCGGCTTCGGCGGGGCCGGCTCGGCTGGTTGAGCCTTCGGGTGAAAGACGATCATGGCGCCGGGCGTGGGCTTGCCATTGAACGTGATCTTTCCCTTGACCGGGTGGGTCGGGACGCGCGCCTGATCCTCCTCGCAGCCGACCAACGTGGCGGCCAAGGCCAGCAGAACCAGCGAGGCCAACTTGCGCGTGGCCCCCAGTGGCCCGTTCGCGAAACGACGTGCAGCGTGCATGGGTAGCTCCTAAAGGTTGCGGCGATCGCACCTGGCGATCGGGGATTCGTGTGTGGCAAGCGATCGTGCTCAGCCGGTGCGCGCCGGTCGGGGAACCGTTGCGGCGGCAAGCGGGCGGATCGCGGCGAGCCTCTGGTGATTCCAGTCGGCCGCATAAGAGAGAGCGCGTGCTTCCCGTGGTCGGGTCAGCGACAGGACCAGCCGCAGGCTGGTAAGAGGGAGAACCAGGTACAGTTCAGGCGGGGCAACATGGTCAGGTTCCTGGGCGCGTTACGCGCGGCGTGGCTGGTGTCAGCGCTTGGTTCGCGGCGGCCGGCGGCGCTCGGTCCGCTCGATCTGCACGACCACGCCATCCTGCACGGTGACGCGCACATCACCGTAGCGCAGCCCGCGCAAGGCCTGGCGAATCTGCTCGAAGGCCGCCTCGACGTCGACGTCGACCACGGGGGCCGCCTGCAATTGGGCTTCCGTCACGGCTTCACCTTCCTCTCGTTCCTGCGAATCGGCGTTGTCATCCATGGTTGACGCCTGGCGCGGTGAATGCCTCCGCCCAAGCCTGCTCGCGGTTGTTAAATGGCGTAATCCAAGGCCGCCCCCTCGGGCACGAAGACTGTGGCCTTGCGCGGCGACACGTACACGGTATCTCCCGTCGCCAGCCGGAGCTCGGCGTAGCGCTGGAAGCTCAACTCCACCTGCAACTCGATGCCAAACTCGACGGCTACCAGGGCCACTTTCACGGCCGAACCGGTCGGGTTCGTGCGCACGACCTGCGCCTCGAGGCTCGTGCGCCCCAGCGGCACTTCATCGATCTCCAACTCGTGCGGGCGGACGTAAACCGTCGCCGGGCGCGAGACGTCGGCCGAGTAGGCGGGATAGTCGACCTCGAGGCCCCCGGCGTGCGCCTTGCCGTTCTGCACGCGCCCATGGAAGACGTTGACATTGCCGAGAAAGTCCATCACGAACGGATTGGCGGGCCGCTCGAAGACGTCGGCCGGAGTACCGGCCTGTTCGATCTTCCCCTGGTTCATCACCACCACCCGATCCGCCACTTCGAAGGCCTCTTCCTGGTCGTGCGTGACGAAGACGCTCGTCATGTGGATCTCGTCGTGGAGCCGGCGGAGCCACTGCCGCAGCTCCTGCCGCACCTTGGCGTCGAGCGCTCCGAACGGCTCGTCCAGCAGCAACACGCGCGGCTGGATTGCCAGGGCCCGGGCCAGCGCTACCCGCTGCCGCTGCCCGCCCGAGAGCTGCGCCGGGTAGCGTTTGGCGAGGTTCTCGAGGCGGACCAGCCGCAAGAGCTCGTTGACGCGGTCGTTGACGACCTGGCCTTTGTGCTTGCGGACCCGCAACCCGAAAGCGATGTTCTCGAAGACGTTCATGTGGCGGAAGAGGGCGTAGTGCTGGAAGCAGAAACCGACGTTCCGTTCCCGGGCCGAGCGCCGGGTCATGTCGCGGTCGTCGTAGAGCACGCTGCCCGAGTCGGCCGATTCGAGGCCGGCAATGACGCGGAGGAGCGTTGTCTTGCCCGAGCCCGAGGGTCCGAGCAGCGCGAGCAGCTCTCCCTCGCCTACTTCGACGCTCACGTCGTCGAGGGCGAGAAAGTTGCCAAAGCGTTTGGACAGGTTGCGGACCGAAATGCTCACGTTGTTTCTCCGGGGGCTTGCAGCCGGCTGGCTTCCGCCAGGTCGAGCCGCGTCTTCCGTTCCACGAGCACCTTGACTGAGAGGGTGACGATGGCCAGCAGCGTCAACACCGAGGCCAGGGCGAACGAGGCGGGGCTGTCGTACTCCTGCATCAACTTCTCGACCCGTAGCGGCATAGTAAACGTCCGGCCGTCGATGCGCCCCGAGACGACATACACCGCGCCGAACTCACCCATCGCTCGAGCGTTGCAGAGGATCACCCCGTAGAGGAGTCCCCACTTGATGTTCGGCAGCGTGACGCGCCAGAAAAGCTGCCAGGGGCGCGCCCCCAGGCTGACCGCCGCGACTTCTTCTTCGCTGCCGATCGCCTCCATCACCGGGATCAGCTCGCGGGCGACAAACGGCAGGGTGACGAACGCCGTCGCGATGATCAGCCCCGGTAGGGCGAAGATGATCTTCAAGTCGTGATCGCGGAGCCAGGGGCCCAGATAACCATGCAGGCCAAAAATCAAAACCAGCATCAAACCCGCCACGACCGGCGACACCGCGAACGGCAGGTCGATCAGCGCGGTCAGGGCCGTGCGCCCCGGAAAGCGAAAGCGGGCGATGGCCCAGGCCGCCGCCAGCCCGAACAGCACGTTCATGATGACGGCCGTCGGAGCCACGATCAGCGTCAGCAGGATTGCGTGGCGGGTGTCGCGGTCGCCAAAGAGCGCCGAGAAATAGCCCGAGATCCCCCGGCCGAACGCCTGGTAGAAGACGTTGATCACCGGAATCACGACCAGGATACCGACCACCAGGACGGCGGCGCCGATCAGCAGGATCCGCACGTACAGCGGGTCGTGCCGGGCCGGTCGGTGCGCCGCCGGAGCAAGCTGCAAGCTGGATTTAGGCTTCATAGCGCTTGCTCCAGCGTTCGAGCAGGTTGATCACCAGCAGGAGCGTGAACGACGCGGCCAGCAGCACGACGGCGATCGAGGCCGCCTCGCGATAGTGGAACTCCTGCAGGCGCTGCACGATCAACTGCGGGGCGATCTCGGTCTCGAAGGGTCGATTGTTCGACACGAATACCACCGAGCCGTACTCGCCCAGCCCCCGCGCCAGCGACAAGGCAAAGCCCGTGATCGTGGCGGGAATGAGCGCCGGCAGGATCACGCGCCAGAAAGTCTGCCAGCGGGTCGCTCCCAGCGAGTGGGCCGCCTCTTCGGTTTCGACGTCGAAACTCTCCAAAACCGGCTGGACGGTCCGCACCGAGAAGGGGAGCCCGATGAAGACCAGCACCAGCACGATGGCGCTCCGCGAGTAGGCCAGGTGGATATCGAGGGGGACGAGAAACCGCCCCAGCCAGCCGTTCTCGACGTACAGGCTCGAGTAGACGAGTCCCGCCACCGCGGTCGGCAAGGCAAAGGGCAGATCGACGAGTGCATCGAGCACGCGCTTGAACGGAAACTCGTAGCGCACCAGAACCCAGGCCAGGAGGATCCCCAGCCCGCTGGTGATCGCCGCCGAAGCGAAGGAGGCTCCGAAGGTCAGGGCGTAGGCCGAGCGCGCCCGCGGAGTCCAGACCGCGGCCCAGAACTCCTGGAATGTGAGCGACGAAACCGTAGCCACGCAAGCCACGAGCGGCACCACCACCATCGCGGTGAGGTACATCAGCGCCAGCGTGAGCGAGGAGCGAAAGCCGGGTAGTACCCGCATCATGCCTGCCACTCCGCCAGCGCGAGGCTGGTATCCAAGAGGTCGCGCGAGACCTGAGCCACGAACTGTCGCGCTGGCGCTGTGGCCCGGCCGTGGGATTCGTCCGCGTCCGCCGGACCGCCGCCCGCGTTGTGGACCCCGGACAGGCGCCGCTCAAGCACGTGCCGCAGCGATTTCCAGATCGAAAGTTCGAGATCAAGAAACGAAGTCGACGCTTGGT
>JAEUIK010000389.1 GCA_016793185.1 Planctomycetaceae bacterium
GCCAACAGCGTCAAGGCCCGGCTCCCCCATTCGGCGGCGCGCGCCAGCCCGCCGGCCCGCCGCCGCGAGTCCGAGCACCGCGCCTGCATGTGAGGGGAGTCCCAGTTCATACCGCCACGCTTCCCCACATCCCGGTCGCCCAGCGGGCGCACCCACGCCCGGCAAATCCTCCACGACCGTCACTGCCCCAATAATCGGCAAACCTTGCCCAGACCTTTGTGTTTTCCGTCGGGGATCCTTGAAAACGGCTTCGCCGAGCGGGGCCTGTTAAAATAGGGGGGTATCTCAAAGCGCCAGCGGCGACTTCTCTCTGCGGGTCGGCGTCTGAAGCCAGCAGCGGCCCCGAGAAACGGGGAATCGAGCACTCGAAATCTTCACCGATTGAGGGCGAAACTGATTTGATTGACAGCGTTTAGGACGAGGGTAGGATGGGGTCACAGGGAGCAGTGAGGGGGACTGCCAAGGCCCGCATTTCGAGAGTTCTATCGAGGCCGCTTTGCTGGCAGACTTGGTCCGGCTCGCCGCGGGCGAATGTGCTCTGCGGGTCAGGACAAGGTGTTGGCGTGAGTCGCTTTCCCGCGGGAAGCCGTGTCTGGAGCTTCCCCAGCCGGCGGAACACCCCACGTGCCAGCGATCCCCGGGCCGGCAGAAATCGTAGACTGAACAGAGCGTGCCGGCCCCCAGGTGGCGCCGGCGGCCGTAGTTTGAAATCATCAACCGAAGCGAGCCTGCGCCGCGGCGCCGCGCTCGACGAGACCTATCAACTGAGTGGGACGAAATGAAACGGCTGAACGTCAAATTGTTGATTTGGATCCTCGTGATCAGCGGCGTGTCGCTGGGCGCGATCGTGGGCTTGCATGCATTCCAGGTAAGCCGCACTTCGGGCTCGTTCTTGAAGCTGGCCGAGCAGTCGGAAGCCGAGAAGGACTACGCCGAGGCTGTGAGCTTCTACCAGCAATACCTGGTTCACCACCCGGATAACGCCAAGGTTCAAGCCAAGTTTGCGATGCTGATGGTGGAGCTGGCGGAGCAGCCCGATGGCGGCCGCATGGCCCTGCCCGCGATGGGCGCGTTGCAGAAGGCCCTGCAACTCGACGAGCAGAACACCGAGGTGCGCGGGCGGATGGCGAAGTTCCTCGTGCGCTTCCGCCGCATCGACGATGCGGACGCGCAATTGCAGATTCTGAAGAAGGCTGAGCCGGAGAATCCCGAGTGGAACAAGCAACTGGCCGCCTGCCGGATTTTTGCCGGAAAGTATCCAGAAGCGATCGAGCTGCTGCAGGCGGCGCTCGCGTTAGACCCGCACGACGTCTCGACCTATCGCCAGTTGGCGGTTCTCCAGTTCCAGCAGCTCGACGACAAAGAGCTGATGAACAAGACCTTGGACGAGATGATCGCGGCGAATCCTGAGAGCGGAACCGCCTACCTGACGCGCTTTCAGTTTCGCAGCCAGGAGGGTCGCAAGGAGGAGGCCGCCGCCGACCTGGCCAAGGCACTCGAGCTGGCCCCCGACGACATCAATACGCTGCTGACCGCCGCGCAGGTGGCCGAGGCTGCGGAGGATTTCGCGACGGCGCTGCAGCACTTGGAGACGGCGGTCGCGAAGCACCCCGAGGATTTCCGGCCGTACTTGTCGCTGGCCCGCATCGAGCGCCGGCAGAATCGTCTCGACGCCGCGATCGCCAATATTGAACGAGGGCTCAAAGCGCTCCCCAAGAATCCCGAGCTGACGATGGGCCTGTGGGAGCTGAAGCTGGCCGCGAACGATGTTCCCGCGGCATATCAGATTCTCGAACAGATGGCCGAGTTGGGCGTGCGCCCCGAGTTCCTGGAGCGCTGCCGTGCGCAAACGCTGCTGGCCGATCGGAAAGTCATGCAAGCGCTGACCACGCTCAACAGCTTGCGGCCCAAGATTGCGGCCGCCGAGTTGTTGATCCCCGTCGACCTGCTCCGGGCCCAGTGTTACGAGCAGCTGGGACAGACCGATTTGCAGATCGAAGCCTACCGCCAGGTGCTTTTCAACGATCAGACGAACCGGATGGCGCGCCTGGGCATGGCCACCGCGCTGTCGCGCTCGGGGCAAGCCGATGAGGCCGTCGAAGAACTGACCGCGGTGGCCAGCAGCGGCGACGTTCCCGCCGCGCTCTCGCTGCTGCAGATCCTGATCGGCCAGCAAATGCGGCAACCGGCCGCCGAACGCGATTGGTCGCGCTGCGAGAATCTGCTCGCCCAGCTCATGGAAAAGCTTCCCGATAACCCCGCGCTGCAGAATGTCGAAGTCGAATTCCTGGCGCAGAAGGGGGACTTTGCCGCGGCACGGGAGAAACTGACGAAGCTCCAGGAAGCGGACCCGAAAGGCGTCGGCCCATGGGTGGCGCGGATCGAACTCGCGTCGCAGGAGAACGGAGTCGCCGCGGGACAGATGGAGCTCGAAGCGGCTCGGGCGGCGCTGGGCGACGTCGCGGCGCTTCGCGGAGTCGAGATCAACCTGCTGTTGCGCCAAGGGAATGAGGACGCGAAGAAGAAGCTGGACGCGCTGGTCGACGAGATCGACAAACTGCCCGCGGGCGAGCAGTCGGCGATGCGCGGCGCACTGGCACAAGCCCTGATGCTGTTCGGCGATCGTGAAAAGCCCTTTGAGTTGTTGCAGCAAGTTGTGAAGAACTCGCCGAACGACCTGCTGGCCAGGCTCAGCTTGTTCCGCGTGGCGCGCGAGGCCGGCGACGACGAAAAAATGCAGATCGCGCTCGACTTGATCAAGGAATCGGTCGGGACCGGCAACAGTAGCTGGCAATATGCCGAGGCCGCCCGCATCGTCTCGGCCGTGGGGCGCAACAAGCTGCCCGTGGCCGACCTGGATAAGGCCCGCAAGTTGATCGACTCGGCCCTGGCACAGCGTCCCAACTGGGGTCCGCTGCACGGGCTCCTGGCTGAGATCGAGCAGCGCCAAGGCAACATCGACCTGGCGATCGTGCAGTACCAACGCGCTTTCGAGCTGGGCGAGCAGAATCCCCAGACTGTGCGGGCGTTAGTCATGTTGCTGGTTTTGCGGAACCGCGCGGCGGAGGCCGAACAAATCGTCAACAGCATTCCCCGCGCGCGCGAGATGCTCGGTCCGCGTGTGAACGCGATGATCGACATGCTGCTGGGCCGCGAGAAGGAAGCCCTGGCCAGCGCGCAGGAAGCCGCCGAATTGGGCAAGGACGATTATTCCGTTCAGCTCTGGTATGGCAACGTGATGCTCCGCGCCGGAAAGTTTCCGGAAGCGCTGCAGGCGTTCGAACGCGCCAAGGAGCTTGCCGCGGACGTGCCCGACACCTGGCTGGCGATCATCAACTTCTATGTCGCGACAAACGATCTGGAGAAGGCCAAGGCGACCATTGCCGAGGCCGAGGCCAAGCTGCCGGCCGAGCGCAAGGAGCGTTCGCTGGCCATGGCCTACGAGCTGGTTCGGGACTTCAAGAAGGCCGAGCCGTTGTATGAAGCGGCTCTCAAGCAGTCCCCCGACGACCTGAACCTCCTGCGGCAGATGGCCACCTTCTACAGCCAGACGCAGAATCCGCAACGGCTGGTGGACCTGCTACAGACAATCGTGCGCGAGTCGGAAGCGGCGGGCACGCCGGGCGAAGCGCACGGCCGCTGGGCTCGGCGCACGCTGGCCCAACTCCTAGCGTCGAGCCGCAATACGGCCGAGGTACGCAAGGCCATCGACTTCCTGGATAAGACCCTGCCGCAGATCAAGCCCGATCTCGAC
>JAEUIK010000396.1 GCA_016793185.1 Planctomycetaceae bacterium
CCAACCCAGCGTCTCGCGTCCTTCGCGAACGATCCGGCCACAGTCGGTAATCAGCCCGTTAACGAGAAAGGTCTTGGCGCCAGCCAGCCGGCATTCGTACTGATTGATGGCGGGGGTGTCGTCAGGCATGAAGACGTAGGCTTCGAGCCCGGCGCGCGCCGCATAGGCGGCCATCGCGCCGCCGGCGTTGCCCGCGGTGGGAACGGCGAGCCGCCGAATCCCAAAGTGTTTGGCCATGCTCACGGCCACGGCCTGTCCCCGGCTCTTGAAGCTGCCGGTCGGAAGCTGTGACTCGTCCTTGATCCAGAGGTCGGTCAGGCCGTAGGTGCGCCCCAGCTCGGGGCACTTCAGGAGCGGCGTCAGTCCCTCGCCGAGCGTGACGATTGAGTCGTCGTCGGGCACCGGCAGCAGCTCGCGATAGCGCCAAAGATTGGGAGCGCGTGCGAGCAAGTCGGCGCGACGCACTGCCCGGCTCACGGCCTCCAGATCGTAGCGCACCCAGAGGGGCCGGTCGCGATGCAGCGTTTGCGGACGATCGGCGGGCAAGGGCGTGCCGTCGAGGGCACTTTCGAGGTGCGTGACGAAGCGGCTCTGCCGGGCGCTAGTCATGCGAGCCCCTGGTTGAGCGGCGCGAGGTCGTCCGGCACGAACCGCCCATCCTTGCGGAGGAGCTGGCCGTCGAACCAGACCTCGCCTCCCCCGTGCTCGGGCGTTTGCATCAGGACCAGATCCCAATGGATGCGGCTACGGTTGCCGTTGTCACATTCCTCGTAGGCATTGCCCGGCGTGAGGTGGAACGAGCCGCCGATCTTCTCGTCGAAGAGAGTATCAAGCATCGGCCGGCGGACGCGGTTGTTGCAGCCGAGCGACCACTCGCCGATATAGCGGGCCCCTTCGTCGGCATCGAGGATCTGATTGAGCTTCTCCGGCTCGTTGGCCGTGGCCCGCACGATCTTGCCGCGCTCGAAGACGAACTCGATGTCGGTAAAGACGGTTCCCTGGTAGCGCGACGGCGTATTGAAGCGGATGGTGCCGTTGACGCTGTCGCGGACCGGCGCGGTGAAGACCTCGCCGTCGGGAATGTTCCGCTGCCCGAAACAGGGGCGCACGTCGATTCCCTGGATGGAAAACTCCAGCTCCGTGCCGGGAGCGACGATCCGCACGCGATCGGCCGCCAGCATCCGCCGCACCAACGGCTCCTGGTCGCGCTGCATCGCGGCATAGTCGGCCGTGCAGACGTCGAAGTAAAAATCCTCGAACGCCGCGGTGCTCATCCCGGCGGCCTGGGCAAAGCCGGGCGTCGGGTAGCGGAGCACGACCCACTTCGTCTTCGGCACCCGCACCTCGCTGTGCACCGGCTGCCACCAATGCTGCTGGTAGAGGTCGAGCTGCCCGAGCTCGACGTCGGCGAACTGGTTGCTATTGACGGCGCCGCGGATGCCGATGTAGGCGTCCATGCTTTCCATCCGCGCGCGCTCGAATGCGCCGGCGAGCTGCATCGACTCGGCGGTGGCCGTGCGGTAGAGGGTTCGGAGGATCTCGTTGTTCTTGACCGTCACCAGCGGCGTCGCCCCGCGGGCGGCGGCCAGCTCGATCAGCCGCGCGACGAGTGCCGCGTCGGGCAAGTCAATGGCTTCGATCAGAACCTTCTCGCCCGCTTGGAGCGCGCAACTATGGTCGATCAGGATTTCGGCCAGGCGGTCAATTCGGGGGTCGCGCATCGGATTTTCGTCAACCAGGCGTGCAGGGAACCGGGTAGTGAATTACTTTGACTGGCGGGTCGGCAAGTCGTCGGTCAGCCGACCCTTGAGCTTCGATTCTTCCGCGTCAAGCATCGCCACGAAATTGGCGAGGTCAGCAGTTTGTCGGCAATTCGAGTGGGCACGGGCAAATCAAGGTTTGCAGGCCTGGTTTCCCGCCAAAAGTCCGATGATTACGCCCTGCATCGTGACGGCCAGAACGAGAAGTACGCCGAAGAACACTTCGACTTCTGTCAGTGGAAGGGAAGCCAGATTGAACATACCGAGAACGAGAACCAGAATTGCCCCACCGAACGAGGTTATACGGCCCGATGCGACATCAAACTTCTCTGTTGAAATCCGACGGTTGAGCGATCTAAGCATCTTCATGGCAGTTACCCATTCATCAAATTCACCCGCCCGCAGGCCGGCGCTTCATTCAGTTTCCACCAAAGCCCCAATCTTATCGCGCTGTGGCTGGCGACTCCCAGGGTTTTGGATTTCAAAGTGAACCACTACCCGGAACCGGGGTCCGATAGACTCTCGCAGGCCAGATGATAGGATATCGAACTTGCGCCAACAACGGCGCGCCGCCCGGCTGCTCACGGCCGTCGCGGATCCCTGTCGCCTACCCCGCACGGACCCATGCCGCAATACAAAGTTCTGCTGACCGATTACGCCTGGGCCGACGTCGAGATCGAACGGAGCACGCTGGCCGACGTTGATGCCGAGTTGATCGTCGCCCCGGCCGGCGACGAAGAGTCGCTGGTAAAGGCCGCGGCCGGGGTGGACGCCATCATGACGAATTGGGCCAAGGTCACGGCCCGCGTGCTGGCGGCGGCCCCCGACTGCCAGATCGTCGCCCGCCTGGGAATCGGCCTCGACAATATCGACGTCAAGTACGCGACCGAGCACAAGATGCTCGTCACCAATGTCCCCGATTATTGCCTTACCGAGGTGGCCGAGCATGCCCTGGCGCTCATTCTGTCGCATGCGAGGAAGGTCGCCTTCTACCATCTGGAAACGAAGGCGGGGCGCTACGATCTGCAGGCAGGCCCTCAGCTGCGCCGCGTGGCGGGCCAGACGCTCGGGATCGTCGGCTGGGGAAACATCGGGCGGCAGCTCGCCCAGAAAGCCTCCGCCCTGGGGCTCAAGATCATCGCCTCGAGCCGGAGCCGGACGAACCCGATCGCCGGCGTCGAATGGCGCTCGCTCGACGAGCTCTTGAGCGAGAGCGATTACGTTTCGCTGCACCTGCCGTTGAACGGCGAAACGCGCCACACGCTGGGAGCCAGGCAGCTCGCCCGGATGAAGCCCACCGCCTACCTGATCAACACCGCGCGCGGCGGCCTGATCGACCACGCCGCGCTCGCCGCGGCGCTGGCGGCGGGCCAACTGGCCGGGGCCGCGCTCGACGTGCAGGAGCCCGAGCCGCCGGATCTGTCGGTACCGCCGTTCAACGATCCCCGGGTCATCGTCACGCCGCACGCGGCGTTCGTCTCGGCCGAATCGCTCGACAATCTCCGCGAGCGGACGGCCAGCCAGGTGGCGGATCGTTTGCTGGGACGCCGTCCCGAGAACGTCATCAATCCCGAAGTTCTCGATTGAGCCGCCCCCGGTGGGTGGGATCGCTCGCACGGATGGCGCGGCGGCACAAGGATCGGCACATCCCTCACCCGCGGCGCATTCGCGCCAACCTCCGGAGCAGGTCGCGTCCCGGGCGCTCGGTCGGCGAACCGCGCGTCGGCGAGGCCGGCGCTGCGCCGCAAAACCCTTCCCAGATCGATAGTTGGGGCGAGCAACGGTTTTGACCGGGCCTCCCGAGTGGCCTATACGAATGTAGGCCAAGCGTCTCGGCCGTTGAGGCGAATATTGGACGAAGCGGCTCGCTGGACCGGGGCGTTTCCCGGGGTCGGCGAGCCGGTTCCGTTTGCCCTGCGCGCCGCGGATGCCAACCCAGCCCCTGCAAACCGCCATGGATGACACCACTTCCCAGCCAACGTCGACGTTGGGCGCGTCCGCGGACGTGCTGCAGACGCTGCGCGATCAGCGGGGGCGCGTCCGCCAGTTCGTGGCGGCTCACCGGGCCCGACTCGATCGCGCCGAATCGGAGCTGGCCGCCCGACTCGAGCGCATCCAGCGCGAACTCGATCACGAACGGCAGGCGACGACGTCCGCCCATGTCGAGCTCGCCCAAAGCTCGGCCGAGATCGACGACGAACGTCGCAAGCTCGCGGAGCTCCAAGGCGACCTCGAAGGCCTGCGCCGCGAAGTGGAAGCCGCCGCCGAGCGGTTAGCCGTAGAACAAGCGCACCTGGCCGCCAGCATCGAGCAACAACAGGCCGCCCTAGCGCGCGAGCGCGATGAGCTGCAGACGAACGCACACGATCTGGCGCAGCGCTCGACCGAACTCGCGCAGGCCGAAACGCGGCTCGCCGCCGCGGAGGAATCCGCGACCGCGCGCCAACAGGAGCTCGCCGCGGGCGAGCAAGAAGTCCGCCACCGGGCCGAAACTCTGGCCGCCCGCGAGGCCGCGGCCGCGCGGCGCGAATCGGAACTTGAGACCCAAGCGGCGACGTTGACGACGGAGCGCGCGCGGCTGCAGGCCGAAGCGGCCGAACAACGGCGACAACTCGAGACGCGGGCCAGCGAACTCGAGGCCCAGGTCGCGGCCAGCGAAGCCCAATGGAAAGGCCGTGCCGTCGAGCTCGAGGCCCGAGCCGCCGAATTGGACGCGGCGCAGAGTGCGCTCGAATCCGAGCGGGCCTGCCTGGCACGGTCGACATCGCTCGAGCAGGCCGCGGAGCTGCGTTGCCAGGAACTCGAACAGCAACTGGCCAGGCTGCGCACCGATCTTGAAGCGCGGCGGACCGAAGCCAAGGCTGTCACTCAAGAGAATGAGACCCTGCGCGCCCGACTGGCACAGCGGGACGCTGAGCAGCAGTCGCTGGCAGCGTCCGGCGAGGAAAGCCGCCAGGCGCTGGCGGCCGCAACTGTCGCGGCCCAGACGGCGAGCGATCGCTCCCGGCAACTTGAGGAGCAACTCGCCCAACTGCAAGCCGAACTGCAAGCGTCGCGCGTGCGGATCGACGAGCTGACCTCGACCTGTGCGCGGATCACCGCCGAGCGCGACGCCACGTGTGCCGATCAGTTCGCTACGGTCGAGCAGCTGCGGGCCGAACTCGAAGAACAGGCAACCCAGCACGCACAGCAGCAGGCAGCCGCCGTCCAGCACGAGTCGGCGGCCAGCGCCGAAGTCGAAGGCTTGCGCGAGCAGCTCGCAGCGCTGCGAGACGAGCTCGCCGCGGAGAAGGCCCAGCAGGGAGGAGCCGAATCCCAACTCGCGTCTCTCCACCAGGAGCTGACCGAGCAGCGGGCCCAGCTCGCCGCCGCCACCGCCGCGCTGGTCGAACGCGAGCAGCTCGCCGTGGAACGCCAAGCCGCGCTGGCCGACGCGCAGAAACAGCTCGACGAGTTGCGGGCGGCAGCCACCGCACGGGCCCAGGAGCGCGAAGGGGCGAGCGACGAGATCGCCCGCCTGACCAAGGAGCGCCAGATCCTCTTGGCGCGCCTGGCCGACGCGGAGTCGCGCGCCGAAGCGAGCGAATCGGCCGCCGAGGCGGAGCGCCGGGCGGTGGACTTGGAACGCCGTTACCAGATGGCGCTCGATGATCTGCGCGAATCGCAGGCCAAATGCTCTGAGTTGGAGCGCAAGCTCAGTCAATCTCCGGCTAAGGCGGCCGCGCCGGCGGCGCGCGACAACCTGGCGGGGCTCGACTGGGAAGCGCAAAAGCGCCGCTTACTGGCCTCGCTCGAATCGGCCGAGGAAGACCACTCAGTTTCCAGCTCGGACCGTTTTAAGGTCGAAGACGCGATTCGCGCGACCGAAGAGGCCGTGGCGCAGCGCGATCGCGAGATCCAGGAGCTCCGGCAGATGCTCTCCAGCCAGGTGTCGCATCCCCGCGACGCCGCGGCCGATGCGGATCTGGCGGCCGCGCTCGACAAGGACCTGTTGATCCAGCAAGAGCGCCTCAAACTGCAGAAGCTGCAGGATGAGTGGCAAGAAAAGCTCTGTCGGGCGGAAGTCGAGGTGTCGGTCGAGCGGGCGAAGATCGCCCGCGAGCGCGCCCAGCTCGAAGAGAAGCTGCGCCAGATCCAACACGACCAGGCCCAGCAGGAACCGCAGCAGCCGGGCGAAGCGGGACCGCGCAAGCCGACCCGCGGCAAGTGGCTCTCGCGGCTCGGCCTCAAGGACGACGACGAGCAGTAGGCCGCGGCGCTACCGCGGTCGGCGCGGCGCGTCGTCGCGGCGCGGCCAGCGCTGATGCTGTGTCGGCAAGTCGAACGATTCTCCCAGCGGAGGCGGAGCTTCGCCCCGCAGCGCCAAGCGTCCCGCCGAGTTCGCACCGCGCTCGCTGGCGATCTCCCCCCCATCCTCGTCCTCGCTCAGCGGCCCCGACGAAAGCGCGCGCCGGGCGCAGTGCACCAGCAGTCGCGCGAGCAGCGGATCCTCGCTGGGCTTGACCTCGCGGGGCGGCCGCGGGAGGCCGCGTTCGCCGGAAGCATCGTCGGGGATCTCGATCACGCTGAAGCGAACGCGAGGCAATCTTGCCACGACGCGGTCTCCCTCGGAAAAAGGGACCGCCGCAGGCGCCCCCTGCGGCGGTCGGAGAGTGAAGAAACGTGAGCCGGCGACGGCCCGGCGAGATCCCCGACCCAGGGATCGCGGCCGACTCGGATCGCGTCAGCCTGCAAATGCAAGTCGCGGACCAATCGGCCGCAGAGCGCCCAATCGCAGGCTCCGCCAGCGCATTGCTCGTCACGGCGCAACGGTTTAGAACCAGAAAACGCAGCGTTTGCCTGGTCGGCACATTGCGCAAAGCCCGGCGGCCTTGACAGCACTTTTTTCAATCGTGGCTACAAAGTGCTGCAGAAATTTCGCGTCGCGGCCGAGCGCCGGCAAGCTTATCCCGCCTTGGCGACCGTGGTCCGCGAGATCTTGTCGTCGAGCAGCTCCACGGCCCGCTTGAGTTGCGGATCGACATTCAGATCGCGGGGCAGGGGGGCTTCGCTCGTCGTCCGCCCCATAGGACGGACAATGTCGCGGCGGCGGCGGTCCTCGACTAATCGCTCGAACTGCTCCTGCTCGAGCTTCACCTCGCCCCCCGGGTCGGGCAGGACTCCCCATTCGTCCGAGTCGGCCGCCTCGCTGGTGCGGTGGATATTCTTGTTGCTCGGCCGCCAGTAGGTAGCCATGGTGAGCTTGAGCGCGCTGCGTCCCCCTTCGAGCGGAATCACGTCCTGGACGCTCCCCTTGCCCCAGGTTCGCTCGCCGACGATTGACGCCCGGCCGTGGTCTTGCAGACAGGCGGCAACAATCTCGCTGGCGCTGGCGCTGTAGCGATTGACCAGCACCACCATCGGAAAATCAGGATAGGTTCCCAGGGGATGCGCTTCGTAGGTCTGGATCTGCACCTTGTTCCGCCCGCGCGTACTGACGATGGGGCCTTCGTTGATGAACAGGTCGCAGACGCCGACCGCCGTTTCGAGCAATCCCCCCGGATCGTTGCGGAGGTCGAGAATCAGCCCGCGCATCTGGCGCTTCAGCAGCCAGTCGACGGCGGCCCGCAACTCCTCGGTGGTTTTGCCGCCGAATGAGGTCACGCGGATGTAGCCGATCCGCTCGCTACCGGTGAGGAAGTAATTCCAGCGATTGTCCGCATCGCGGCTGTCGCCAAGCACCGTCTCGACCTCGATGATCGCCCGCTGCATGCGGAGATCGGTGGGCAGCGTCTCGCCCGGGTGGAGCACGGTGATGGCGACGGTCTCGCCGGGAGTTCCGCGGAGCCGCGAGCGGGCCTCATCGACGCTCAGACCGGTGCAGATGGCGCCGTCGATCTTCAGGATCTGATCCCCGGCGCGGACCCCCGCCTCGTAGGCCGGCGTCCCCACCAGCGGGGTAGCGACGGTCAGGTTCTTGTTCTGGGGGTCGACGAAAACCTCGATGCCGATTCCGCCGAACTCCTGCCCCAGGCTTTCCTGCAGCTCGTTGAAATCCTGCGGGCCGATGTAGCCGGAATACTCGTCGAGGCGTCCCATCATGCCGGTCATCGCGGCCTCGAACAGCTCGCGGCGATCGACAGGCTCGACGTACTCCTGGTCGATCTTGTGCATCGCGCGGACGAAGGTCGCACCAAAGGGGTCGCGTTTCTGGTAGCAGACCAGCGACACCAGGGCGAAGGCGATCAACAACTGCAAGTTGCGGCGCGACATCAGGTTTCCTCGACGATCCCCGCCGGGAACGAAGTTCCGGCGCGGCGGCACTCTTTCCCCTGTCCGGTAGTTTCATCGTACCTT
>JAEUIK010000401.1 GCA_016793185.1 Planctomycetaceae bacterium
TGCCGTTCAACACGGTCTATTCGCAAGACATCCTGCACGGCAGCAGCTCGCCGGTCGCCGATTGGGCCACCAAGCGGGCCTGGCTCGACTACGCCTACGACGAGTTTCTCGCGGCCGGCTACTCGGTCTCGAGCGCCTACACGCTGGTCCGCGACAAACACAAAGTGAACTTCAGCTACCGCGACAACCTCTGGCGCGGCAGCGACCTGCTGGCGACCGGCGTGGCCAGCTTCGGGCACGCCTCAGGCGTCCACTACCAGAACTTGCCCGACTGGGCGAACTACCTCGAAGCGCTCGAACGGGGCGAGCTCCCCCTCGCGCGCGGCATGCGCCCCTCGCCGCACGCGCTGCTGGTCCGCGAGCTGATCCTGCAGCTCAAGACGGGCAAGCTCGACGCGGGCTACTTCCGCCAGAAGTTTGGCGTCGAAATCCTCGATCACTGGCGCGACGCCTGGCGCCACTACGCCGACGAGGGACTCGTGACGATCGCAGGGGATGCGATCCAGCTCACCCGCGCGGGCCTGCTGCGGGCCGACGCCTTGCTGCCCGCCTTCTTCGAGCCCGAGTTCCAGGGCGTGCGGTATACGTAAGTCGATCCTCGCCTTCGTTCGCCAGGGTCCGCTTTGCCGGTCTTCGTCTTCTGTAGCCGAGGCCAGTGGCCTCGGTCTTCGTCTTCTGTAGTCGGGGTCTGTGACCCCGACCCGTGCGACGTTTGGCGTGACTCACGGCATGACGGGTCAGATCGGTTCATCCGCGCCCCCGGTCGGCCTCACAGAGGCCGACTACAGAAGAAGCGCTTCGTCTTCTGTAGCCGAGGCCAGTGGCCTCGGTCTTCATCTTCTGTAGTCGGGGTCTGTGACCCCGACCCGTGCGACGTTTGGGCCCGACCCGCGGCGTGACGAGTCCAATCGGTTCATCCGCGCCCCCGGTCGGCCTCACAGAGGCCGACTACAGAAGAACATTCAACTACTGCGACACGAACTCGTGCTCGAGGGTCACTTCGCGGACCTGCCGCGTGCCGGGCTCGAAGACGCGGATCTTGATCTGAATGCCGCGGATCGGATGGGGATACGGCGGGGCCGTTTCCTTTTCGCCGCTGGTCACGTCGGGCCAGGCGCTCGACTCGTCGACGGCGCCATTGACGCCGCTGGCGTTGTCGTCGAGACCATTCGTCCCGGCATCAGCGTTCGCGTTCGGCGTTGGGTTCCAAGGAACATTCGACTGGTTGATCCCGTCCGTCTCGTAATGCGTCGAATACGTGTCGTAGACGCTGGCGCGGAGCGAGCGAAATAGGTCATCAACGTCGGCGGGTAGAGTCTGTGCAGGGAACGTCCCCCACAATCCTGAGCGTACATCCCCGGCATGATGGAATTGCGGATCAGGAAGTTCCGAGAGGGGAAGCGCGGGATTGATCGCGTTGCGAATCGCGGTCTTGTCGTACCCCGGTACCGTCGAGCTATTCGGTCCCAAGCGGCAGAGATAATTCAAGTCGACGTAGGCCCCAAACCCCACGGCGCGCAGATTGCCCGCCTGCAGCGCCGTCACAATCGCAGGCGGATGTAAGTTTGTCCCACCAGGTGGCAGTGACGGCGGATCGCTCGGCAGAATCACCCCGTTGCCAGGGTTCGCCGGATCCGCGTCGAGGATCGGCGCCCCCGGATCCCAGACCTTCACGTCGAAGCTCAGCACGTCGGTCAGGATCACGTCCTCGCCCACGCGCGTGGCGAAGCCGTCGGGCACGATTTGCCCCGTCGTGTGGTCCTGCTCGGCGGCCGGATGCGGGGTCCGCCAGGGATCGTAGCGATACGGGAAGTTCGGATCGTACCTCAGGTCGAGCCGCTGGCTGTGGTAATCGGACCACGCCGAGGGAGCGTCGAGGATGTTAAACGGCTGCCCGTTGGCGCCCACCGCTGGAGCATACAGACTCCTCGGATTCGCATCCGACCTTGACGGATCGGCCTTCGACTGCACGGGCGTGCTCGAAGCATAATCCAATGGAGAGTTGAATCCTCCCCCCACGGCCGAGCATTCCTCAAGTGTCGGCAGGCTCAGGTTGCCCCAGAAGCGGGCGTCATAAGGCCAGGCAAACGGTTGATGCGCGAACCGGCATTCCCGCTTCGTCAGATCGCCGAGTGTGTTCGGTACCAAGCGGACCTTCGAGAAGTCCGGCGGGCTGCCAGGATCCCCTTCGCAACGCAGCGAAATATCGCAGTGCTGATAGAGGTTCTGCCCCGCCAGTGCCGCCATGTTGGGCAGGTCCAATCCATTCGATGGTGAGTAGACCAACAGCACCCGCCGGTACAAAGTCGTTCCCCTGAGGAACCAGACGACCTCGGCCACTTGGGACTGCACGATTGAGTGCCCCGTGACCGTCGGATTCGGGAACCTCCCCACGAACGGCTCGTCCTTCGACACCACGGTAAACATCAAAATGTCGTCGCGGTCTCCGGAGGTGCTATCGTACGGGGCGTCGGGGTTGTCGGAACCGGCCGCGTCGAGGTAGGAGACGACCGGGCCAATCGGCCCCTCGATATACTCGAAGTACCCCCGGTCCATGGCCGGGTTCAGCGGCGGCGCCATCGGGGCGGTCACCCCCTCCAAGTCGTATTGCAGGCGATTCTTGGTCGCCCGCAGCCGATCGTTGACCTCGATCGCACCCCGGCTGTCGCGGATGCTGTCCATGACGAGGCCGAAGACGGTGACGACCATCGTCATCATCAGTACGGTCAGCCCGACCGCCACGAGCATTTCGACCAGGGTGAAGCCCGAGCGGCGCGCAAATCCAGCGGGCTGGCGGCGCCAGGCGAACGAAACGCGGGGACGAAGCCCAGACATGGCAGCCTCTTGGAATCTCTGTGCCGGGCGACCTTTCCCCTGAACGGATCGCCAGCCGAGGGGGGAAGCCCGTGCCTCGTTCCTGGCCCGGGGGAACCCCCGCGGCCCGACCGTCGGGCTGTGCCGGTCGCTCTCGAGCGGGCCTCGACCGGCGTCCGACCCTCAAAGTTTATTCCAGCCCGAGATGACGCGGGAGTCAAGCTGCAAGTCGGGTCGAGGCCCGGATTTTGGCGAAATAAAACTGGCAATCCCTGGAGTTTTCTGCAAGAATTTCGGGGGATAGAGACAGGGGACATGTCTTGCGCGTCCGCGCGAAGGGAGAAGAGCCATGAAGCGTCATTTCCGGGCGGGTTCCTCGTTTGAGCGGGCGGGCTTCACGCTCGTCGAGCTGCTGGTGGTGATCAGCATCATCGGCATGCTGGCCGCGCTGCTGCTGCCGGCGGTCAACGCCGCACGCGAAGCGGGCCGCAAGAGCGTCTGCGTCAACAACCAGCGACAGCTCGGCCTGGCCATCTTCCAGTACGAGGCGGCCAAGAACGAGTATCCGGGCTACGTGATGCCGCAGGCGATCATCGTGGATCCGACCACGAGCCAGAAGGTCGCAACGCGGCCGATCGGCTGGACGTTCGCCCTGATGTCGCGGTTGGAGCGTACTGATATCTCCGACAATTACGGCATCAATGCCCCGAAGCCGTGGCCCGGTATTGGCGGTGACGCGGGCCCCTATGCGGTCCCCAATCAGCGATTGAACATCCTGTCCTGCCCGAGCGACGCGCAGGCAAACGCTCCCGACCCCGAGGGGCTCGGCGATAGCGCCTCCACGAGCTATGTCGCGAACTGCGGACTGCGAGACGAACCTACCAACACTGCTGCTGGCGGAACGCTCGCCATTGCTGCGCTTCCGACGGCCAGCCAAGGCTACCCGCGCGACTGGGCCGCCAATGGCGTGTTCCACTACCAGTTCCCCTATTACACCGATTCGTCGGGGTACCTGCCGACGGGCGAGAAGATCACCAAGGTCACCGCCAGTTCGCTGACCGATGGAACGTCCACCACGCTTCTGTTGTCTGAGAATGCCGACTCGGGCGCCTGGGTCGATGTATTGGAGGAGCACGTCGGCTTCTACTGGCAAGCAACCGCCGACACCAATCTGGTGCCGATGCCGCTGGCCAGCCAGGCTGGGGAGTTCCTGCAAGAGCAGTTGCTGAAGATCAACG
>JAEUIK010000403.1 GCA_016793185.1 Planctomycetaceae bacterium
GCCGCGCGCCTCGGATTGGGCCAACCGACCGGCATCGATCTTCCGGCCGAAACCGCCGGACATCTCCCCGCGGCCAGCACTTTGTCGGTGCCCACCGGACCAGTCTCGCTCCGCGAGCGAGAACTGCGCGCCGCGGCCATCGGACAATCGACGCTGACCACAACCCCCTTGCAGATCGCGCGGTTGCTGGCCGCCGTTGCCAATCGCGGCACGCTCGTCGCACCCCATGTCGTGGCGGGCTGGGGATTGCTAAGTGACCCCCAAGCCGGCAGCGAGGCACAGACGGTTCCACCGCTTCCTCACACTCGGCCAGCAGGGACGAAGATCGCCGAGCTCGACACGGCGACCCTCGAGGTTCTGCACCGCGCGCTCCGGGGAGTCGTGGACGACTCGGCCGGAACGGGGCACGCCAGCGTTCATCTCGAGGGCCTGAGCATCGCTGGCAAAACCGGCACCGCCGAGGCGGGGGGAAATCGGCTGGCACACGCCTGGTTCGCCGGCTATGCCCCGGCCGAATCGCCACGCGTGGCCTTTGTCGTGGCGCTCGAGCATGCGGGATCGGCCGGAGAAGCCGCCGGACCGGTCGCGCGACGGCTGGTCCAGCGACTCGACCAGTTGGGCTATCTGGGGCGGGAGAGCCGGGGGCGACTTGCGCGAGCCGAGGCGTACTGACCGTCCCCTCGCCTCGCGATTCATTTCGGCCGAAGTTTTCGGGGAATCCGTTGACTGACGTCGCCATCCTGCTATATTTCGAGTCGTCAAAATTATAGTTTATACTAAGCAAATCCGTAGTTTTGGCTATTCGTAACACCTCTGGAAGAAAGGCTTGCCGTGATCCGTCTGCCTCACCGGGTTCCTCGATCGGCGTTCACGTTGATTGAGCTCTTGGTCGTTGTGGCGATTCTGGGGTTGCTGATTTCGCTGTTATTGCCCGCAGTGAACGCAGCTCGCGAGGCCGCGCGCCGAGCCCAATGCAACAACAATCTGAAGCAGCTCGGTTTAGCGCTTCAGACCTATGCCGAGGCGTTTCGGGTATTTCCGCCGGCCTACTTGGGAAACCCTCGCCAGAACGGAACGGTCCACGGCGTGCAGTTCCCTGACGGAAACGGCAATACACAATCGGGATTTGCCTGGGGAGCGTTGATCCTTCCCTACCTGGATCAGTTGCCGGTCTACCAGGCCTTAAATTTCAACCTGGCGTGCTGGGCGCCCGAAAATAGCCGCGCAGCCGCACTGAAGTTGCCAACCTTTTTGTGCCCGTCAGCCACGGGCGGAGAAGATGGCTTCGTACTGCAGAAGGGTGAAGGCGATGCGTGGGATCCTTCGCTTTCGGCCACGCCGTTCGACACGGAATTCCGCTTTGGGCATGCGCACTACGTAACGAACGCCGGCATCCATCAACCCTGGGGACGCTGGTCGTCCTTCGACAATCTCGATCATCCCGAAATCATCACCTCCGGGGACAAAACGACCGCAGAAATGATCGAGGGCGTTTTTTACCGCAATTCCCATGTCCGCCACCGGGACATCACCGATGGCTTATCGCAAACGATTTTTGTAGGCGAGCACAGTTCGATTCTGAGCGACAAGACCTGGGTGGGAGTCGTGCCGTTCAGCGTGACTTGCCCCAAAGAGCCGTTCGCATCAGCCTGCAACAGCGGCGGTGCGCTGGTCGGTGCGCATAGCGGCCCCGACGTCCATGACCGGCCGCAGGTCGTGGTGCATGCGGTGAACCACCCCTCAGGCCACACTGACGGCATGCATTCGGAGCATCCGGGTGGGGCGAATACGCTGTTCGGCGACGGTTCGGTTCGCTTCATGTTCGAGTCGATGGATCCCTTCGCTTTCTCCGCCATGTCGACAAGAGCGGGTAAGGAAGTGTTCAGCGATTGGGGGTCGGCGCAGTGATCCGACATTCTCGCTTCCGCTGGACCGCAACCGCGCTGCTCTTGGCCGCACTGAGCGTGCTTGCCGGCTGTGGGAAGGTACCTCAATTCCAAGGCAACGAGGATAGTCTCCGCGCCGCGGAGGCCCTGTGGACAGCCGTCTGTTCAAAGCGAATGCCTTTGGTCGAACAATCGGCCGCCGAAATCGAACGGCTGCACCAGGCTGGCACGCTTTCTGACGACGCGCATACGATCTTGGTCGAAGTGGTGACCCAAGCCCGGGCCGAGGAATGGGACGACGCGGTGAGTCAACTCCGCGCCGTATTGCAGGGGCAGCGCCGCCCGACTCAATAGGTAGCGACCGCCGGGTGGCACCAAGCTCCGCCGCACCGCTACCCGGCTGCGGCGTTGGGAGCGGTCGCAATCGGCCCTCGATTCGGGGCATTTTCTTGCCGGATTTCGGCCTTCCGAGTGGCCCCGCGCGACCAGCTCCGAGCTCCGCGTATTGATCGCATTGCAAACCGTTGCAGCGTAGTCATTTGGCGCGGGACTCACCGGGTCTTCGGGCCGTTGTCGAAGGGGTGAAAAACGACTATATTCCTGGTTTGCATTTAGGCCACTAGCGGCCCCCCCAGAGCGGCCGGCCGCGCCTGTCGAGAGGATGTCGATTTGGCTTCCGATTCCACTGATCCGAACGAGAACGAGCCCGAGGAATCGCTGGACCCCACCGCGGGGACGCCGGCCGGGGGAAACGGCTCCGGAGGGAGCCTGGTCGAGCTGTCGATCGAGGATGAGCTGAAGGACAGCTACCTGACGTACGCCATGAGCGTGATCGTCAGCCGGGCCCTGCCCGACGTCCGCGACGGCCTCAAGCCCTCGCAGCGGCGCATCCTGGTCGCGATGAACGACCTCAACCTCACGCCGGGCGCCAGCCGAGTGAAATGCGCCAAGATCTCCGGCGATACCAGCGGTAACTACCATCCGCACGGCGAAAGCGTGATCTACCCCACGCTCGTCCGCATGGCGCAGGAGTGGAACCTGCGCCATGTGCTGGTCGACAAGCAGGGGAACTTCGGTTCGATCGCCGGTTTGCCTCCGGCGGCCATGCGATACACCGAAGCGCGGATGTCGTCGATCGCCGCGCTGATGCTCGAGGATCTCAAGCTCGACACGGTCGACTTCGTGCCGACCTACGACGAGCGCCGCACCGAGCCGACCGTTCTCCCCTCCAAGTTTCCCAACCTCCTGGTCAACGGCGCCAACGGCATCGCCGTGGGCATGGCCACGAGCGTTCCGCCGCACAACCTGCGCGAAACGTGCGACGGCCTGATCCGCCTGATCGACGACCCCGAGGTCTCGATCGACGAGCTGATGGAGTTGATCCCCGGCCCCGACTTTCCGACGGGGGGAATCATTTGCGGCCGGACCGGCATCCGCCGCGGCTACCACACGGGTCGTGGCACGATCACCGTCCGGGCGCGGGCCGACATCGAAGAGCATGGCAAAGGTCGGCACCGCATCGTCGTCCGCGAGATCCCCTACCAGCAAGCCCGCGACCGGGTCGAAGAGCGGATCGCGCAGCTGGTCAACGAAGACAAGATCAAGGGCATCTCGGCGATTCGCAACGAGAGCGATCTGAAGGAGCCGGTGCGGTTGATCCTCGAGCTGAAGCGCGACGCCGATCCGGACGTCGTCCTGAATCAGCTCTACGAGTATTCGCCGCTGCAGGACTCGATTTCGATCATCTTCCTGGCCCTGGTCGACGGCAAGCCGCGGGTCCTGAACCTGAAGGAGATGTTGCAGGAGTTCATCCGGCACCGGGCCACGGTGATCCGGCGGCGCACGCAATTCCTGCTCGCCCGAGCCCGCCAGCGCAAGCACACGGTCGAAGGCCTGTTGCTGGCGCAGGCCAACATCGACGAGGTGATCCGCACGATCCGCGCGTCGGCCACGCAGGCCGAGGCCAAGACGCGGTTGATGGCGATCGAATGCCCCGCGGCCCTGATGCAGCGGGCACTCGGCGACGCGGGCTTCGCCAACTTCCAGGACGAGCGCGGCGTGCGCGAGAGCTACACGCTCACGGCCGTACAGGCCGACGCCATCCTGCGGATGACGCTGGGCCAGCTGGTCAACCTCGAGCAGGAAAAGCTCGGCAACGAGTACCAGGAGCTCCTCACCGAGATCACCGAGTACCTCCGCATCCTCTCCGACGAGCAGAACATCCTGGCGATCATTCGGGCCGACCTGCTGGAGATTCGCCAGAAGCACGGCGACGAACGCCGCACCGAAATCAGCGGCGAGGAAATCGGCTCGATCGATCTCGAGGACCTGATCGAAGAAGAGACGATGGTGGTGACGATCAGCCATCAGGGCTACATCAAGCGCACCCCGTCGAGCGCCTACCGGGCGCAGCGCCGCGGCGGCAAGGGGCTCAAGGGGGCTAAGGCCGAGGACGAGGACCCCATCCAGCACCTCTTTGTCGCCAGCACGCACGATTACCTGCTGTTCTTCACCAACCTCGGCAAGGTCTACTGGCAAAAGGTCTACGATCTGCCCCAGCTCTCGCGCGAAAGCCGGGGGCGGGCGGTCGTGAACCTGCTGAATTTCGCCGAGGGGGAACGCGTGGCCGACTGCCGCCCCGTGCGCAACTTCGACGAGCCCGATCACTACCTCATGATGGCCACGAAGTCGGGCATCGTGAAGAAGACCGCGCTCGAGGCCTATCGCCGCCCGCTCAAGGGAGGCATGATCGCCATCAAGCTCCGCGAAGGTGACGAGCTGGTCGACGTCGTCGTCACCAAAAAGGGAGACGAGCTGGTGCTGGCCACGGCCCGCGGCATGGCGATCCGCTTCAACGAAGCCCAGGCCCGACCGATGGGCCGCAACACGACCGGCGTCAAAGGGATCTCGCTGGTCGGCGACGACGCCCTGGTGGGCATGGTCGTGGCCGATCCCGAGGCAACGCTGCTCACCGTCTGCGAGAACGGCTACGGCAAACGGACCTACTTCGGTCCCAATAGCCCC
>JAEUIK010000440.1 GCA_016793185.1 Planctomycetaceae bacterium
AGCGAGATAGAGCTTGCCGCTGGCGTCTTGCACGCCGTGGCCGCTGAAGTAGACAACCACCTGGTCCCCCGGCTGGCACCTGGCAAGCCAGCCCGGCACTTCGGCCAGGATGTTCGACTTGGTGGGGAGGTTCTTGGCGGCCGCTTCGTCGACGAACGTCGCGATCTGGTTACGGGGGACGCCGCCGCGGACTTGCAGCGTCTCGGCGAGCCGGGCGACGTCATTCTTCACGAAGGGCAAGTCGTTGGCCCGCTGGTAGTCCTCGACGCCGATCAGGATTGCCCAGCGCCGGGCAGGCTGCGATGCGGAATCGGGCGGGGCGGTCTCTTGAGCCTGAACCCAGGCGACGGCGACCAACAACCCGGCGGCGACCAGGCTGGCAAACAACGAGCGGAGGGAACGGTGCATGGCTGGCCTCGGCGGCGAATCAGGGGGGGTGAATGTCTCGGTTCAGCAGGTTGACGCGCGAGTTGGGCCGGGTTGCGCCCGACCGGCAAAAAACCTCGCCGGCCTCATTCCGACTGGGCGAATGCATGCCATCGTAACGTGGCTCCAAAGGGAGTGTAAACGCGGGCAGCGATTGGCCGCCGGGGGGCTAGTTCGGTCCGACCAGGACAAAGGTCCCCCAGTAATAGGGGCTCTGCCACTTCGGCTGGGCGCGGACCCAGCGCTTGGCCGTGTGCAGCGCGCGGGCGTAATCGACGGCGCTCCCTTTCTTCTTGTCCTGGGCGAGGCCGGCCGTGAAGTAACTGACGAGGCTCGCTGCGGCTTCGTCGTCGACGAGCCAGTTGCTGGCCACCACGCGGCGCGAGCCGGCCACGAGGAATCCCCGCGACAGGCCAAACAGCCCTTCGCCGCGCTGCTGCGGACCGACGTTCGTCTGGCAGGCGCTGAGGATCGAGAGCTCGCAGCCGGCGAGCGGCAGCGCGTAGATCTCCGGCAGCGTGAGATACCCATCGTCCTCGGGGCCGCCCCGCCGGCCGGGAGTGAGGGCCAGGGCCCCAAAGAAGTTTCCATAGCGCTGGTCGACCAGCCCGTGGCAGGCGAAGTGCAGGAACTCGCGTCCGGCGACATTCGCGCGCACGTTGGCTTCGGTTGCCAGGGCGCCGCGCAAGCCGGCGGCCGGGATCCCCTCGGTCTTGAAGTTCTTGACGACCCAGCTCGATTCGGTGGCGGTGAAGGGGAGCGCGGCGAGCGGACCCGCGCCATCCCAATAGCGGCTGCGCGCCGTCGGCACGAGGGAGGACTCTCCGGCCTCGCCCGCCGCGGCGCCATACACAGCGTCGGCCACCGTAAGCAGCGGCTGCGCGCTGGGAGTCGCCTTCAACGTCCGCTGCGCCAGGTTGACCAGCACCGTGGCGCTGGCGGCGTAGCTGATTGGGGGCGCGACGTCCAAGAGGTACTTCGCCTCGGTTCCCGGCTCGACGATCAAGGCTTCGAAAGGGAGCGCGTTGAGCTGGCCATCGGGGATGACGATCAACCGCTCGAGCTGGGTGGAATCGACAAGCGCTTCGCGCGCCGCGCTCGGCACCAGCAGCCGCCACAAGAGTGCCAGTCGTTCGGCGGCGGCCTCGGCGAGCTGCGGCTCCGCGACGCGCGCCACGAGATCCTTGTCGCCCACTTGCCAGATCGCGGCAAGCTTCTCGGCCGTCAGCTCCCCGGGCTCGACGTGGAGTGCGGCAGCCAGGTCGTCGGGCACGACGAGCTTCTCGACCCGCGCCGCCCCCTCGGGCGGGATCATGACGACATGGCTGGAATGCGTGCCGATGGCGTACTCGAGCAGGAGCGCCCGTTGCGCGCTGACCCAGGCTTGCAGGTCGTCCAGCGCCCAGGGGCGGAAGTCGCGGCTCACGGCCAGGCGATACGCGGGGCTGAGATTGCGCATCTCGCGATACACGGCGACGGCCTCCTCTTGAGCCTCCTGCAATTCCCGCAGGAGTTGCGATTCGCGCTCCGCCTGCTGCGGGGGGGCGAGCGACGCGTCGCCGGCCAGCAACTCGAGCTGCTTCTCGACGCTGGCCACCTGTTGCTTAGCCGCGGAGTCGCGCAGCCGCAATTCGCGCGCCTGATCGAGCGGGACATCGGCCAGCAGGTCGATACCCTGCGTGTGCAGTTGATCGACGAGCGAGCGGGCCCGCCCGCGCTCGAGCGCCGCGAAGGCGGCGGCAAAGTCTCCCAGCTCGGTCTGCCACCGGGCCATCATTTCGAACGGCAGGAAGAGTTGCTCCGACGAGGTGCTGCGCTCCTGCTCGCCTCCCGAGGTCTGGCTCCGCTGTTGC
>JAEUIK010000446.1 GCA_016793185.1 Planctomycetaceae bacterium
GGGGATCTCGCCGGGGCGCTCGTAGCGCTCGCGGCGCGTCTGCGTGATCCAATAATTCACGACGACGGTCCGCAGCCAGGTGGCCAAGGGGGTGCGCCCGACGAACGTGCTCAGGCGCGACGCGCGATCCTCGCGCGGCAAAACCAGCTCGGCGGCAAAGTTGTCAACGGCGTCGATCGCCCGCTCGCCCCCCACCTTGCGCGCCGCCTGGCGCACGGCGGGCATATAATCGCTCTCGAACCGGCGCGCGGCGGCCGGCTCACCCTGTTCCAAACCCTGCGCCAGGACGACCTCGGCCAAGACGTTCACGCCCACCGGTCCGTAGGCCAGTTGCCCCTTCTCCAACTGGTCGAGGACCTCGGAAAACGACATCGCCCGCGACTCCAGAAACTGATCCACGTGGTGGGCCACGCATTGCCAGGCTCGGGCCCGGTAGGGAGCCAGGTCCGCGGCGCTCCCCGAGCCCGACCCGCCACGGAGCTGCGCGACGAGCGCCGCGACGCGCCGCTCGAGCTCGCCGTTGAGCTCGGCCGCCAGCGCGACCGGGTCGGCCGAACCTCGGCCCAAACGCTCGGCCTGGCGGGCGATCAGCTCGCTGGGGAGTTCTCGGGACACGCCCGGTTCCTTAATGCTTGACGTCTCGGCGGCGCAACGTTGCGCGAAAAAGAGGGCCGAACCATCTTACCCAGTCCTGCAGACCGACGCCTGCCACGCTAAACTGCATCGCCGAGAGGCGAAACGCAAGTTTTTCGCCCCCGCCCAGGTTGCCCCCACCCCCGCGAAGCACCCCACGCATGAGCACCGCGTCCAATCGAACCGCCGAACGGTTTCAGCTACACCGCAACTCCCTGGCCGGGGGTGTCTCCTCCTCCACCCGCGTCAATCGCGCGATCGGTCGGGCGATGCTCTTCGACCGGGCCGAGGGGCCCTACCTGTGGGATCTCGACGGCCGCCGCTACCTGGATTTTTGCACCAGCCACGGGGCGACGCTGCTGGGGCATGGCGACCCGCGGATCGTCGAGGCTGTGCAGGGCGCGCTCGCCCGCGGCGCCGCCTGCTCGTACGAAAACGAGCTGCATGGCGAGCTGGCCCAGCGGCTCTGCGACACGATTCCCTGCCTCGAACGAGTGCGGTTCACCGGCTCGGGGACTGAGGCGACGCTGCACTGCATCCGCCTGGCTCGGGCCTTCACCGGTAAGAGCAAGCTGCTGAAGTTCGAAGGGAACTTTCACGGCTACCACGACCAGGTGATGTACTCGATCAACACGCCGGTCGAGCAGCTCGGCCCCGAGGAATCGCCGAAGGTCTGGCCCGCCTCGACGGGCATGACCCCCGGCCTCGAGCAGCAGTTGATCGTGTTGCCGTATAACCGGCCCGACCTGGTCGAGCGGGCGGTGGCCGAGCACGCCCACGAGCTGGCGGCGGTCCTGTGCGAGCCGATCTACTTCAACGCGGGCTGCATTCGGCCGACGGCCGAGTTCATGAGCGTCTTGCGCGAGACGACGCGCCGGCATGGAGTGCTCTTGTTCTTTGACGAGGTCTTGAGCGCTTTCCGGATGGGACCCGGCGGCGCGCAGGAGTATCTCGGCGTCACGCCCGATCTCTGCACCTTGGGTAAGGCGGTCGGCGGCGGATTTCCCTTGAGCGTCTTTGGCGGGCGGGCCGACATCATGGCCAAACTGATGCCGACCGGCGACTGCCAGCACAGCGGCACCTACAACGGTCACCCGGTGACGATTGCCGCCGGGATCGCGGCGAATCGCGCCTATCGCGCGCCCGGCTTCTACGAGCACATCCGCCAGATCGGCGAAAAGCTGTTCGCGGGGCTCAACCAGATCTTCGCGCGGCACGGCGTGCCCGGGCGCGTGCAGGGACTGGGAGCGCGGTTCGGGATCTACTTTGGCGTC
>JAEUIK010000450.1 GCA_016793185.1 Planctomycetaceae bacterium
CGGGCTACCGGCTCTTCGACAAAAGAGTCCCGCGACGCACGCTCAGTTTAGCGACCGCGGAGTCGGTTTTCCACCTAGCTCGGCGCGGCGAAAGGATTGCCGCTTCAGCCCGTCCGCCGGCTGGCGGCCGGCTCGCGGACCAACTCGTGCTGCCGGGCAAGCTCGCGGCAAGTCTCCGCGATGCCGGCGGGATCGAGCGCGAGGTCGGCCAGCAGTTCGCCGCGCTCGCCATGCTCGATAAAGCGATCGGGAATGCCCAGGCGCCGTACGTGGGCCGCCGGTACACCGGCATCGGCGGCCGCTTCGAGCACCGTGCTGCCGAAACCTCCCATCAAGGCCCCTTCCTCGACCGTCACCACCACCGCGGCGGTTCGCAACGCGCGGAGCATTGTTTCGGTGTCGAGCGGCTTGATGAACCGGGCGTTGATCACGCCCACCTCAAAGCCTTCCGCGCGGAGCGTCTCGGCCGCCTTCTGGCAGCTCGGCAGCAGGCTGCCGCAGGCGATCAACATGATGTCGGCGCCCCACTCCAGCACCTCGGCGCGCCCCAGTTCGACGGGGGCGGGCGTGCGCTCGATCTGCTCGGTCTTGGCCTTGGGATAGCGAATCGAAACGGGGCCGGAATGCCGCAGCGCAAAGTCCAGCATCGCGGCGCCGTCGCTCTCGTCGCCGGGGGCCAGCACCGCGATGTTGGGGAACACCCGCATGTAGCCGATGTCGAACATCCCGTGGTGCGTGGGACCGTCGGGGCCGGTCAGACCGGCGCGATCGAGCAGGAACGTGACCGGCAGGTTCTGCAGGGCCACTTCCTGGAAGATCTGATCGTAGCTGCGCTGCAGGAAGGTGCTGTAGATATCGACGATCGGCCGCAAGCCCGCCTTGGCCATGCCTCCGGCAAAGGCCACGGCGTGCGATTCGCAGATGCCGGTGTCGAAAAAACGGTCGGGGAACGCGGTGCGGACCTTCTCGAGGTTGTTCCCCTGGCACATCGCGGCGGTCAGCACGGTGACGCGCGGGTTGGCCTCCATCTGCTGATAGATCGCCTCGCTCATCACATTGGTGTAAGCGCGGGTGCTCGACTTCTTGATCGAAAGAATGCACTCGTCATCGCGCTCGAACGGCGCCGGCGTGTGAAAGAAGACCGGATCCTCGGCGGCCGGCTTGAAGCCGTGCCCCTTCTCGGTCACGACGTGCAACAGCACGGGGCCCGTCGATTCCTTGATCATCCGCAGGTACTTGCTGAGCTGCGCGATGTTGTGTCCATCGACAGGGCCGATGTAGCGGAAGCCGAGGTCCTCGAAGAGCATGCCGCCGTGGTGCAGACCGGCCTTGATCGAGTCCTTGGCCTGGCCGAGGAATTTTTCGACCGGATCGCCGATGACGGGCACCTTGTCGAGGAGCCTGTGCACTTCGCTCTTGAGGCCCGTGTAGAGCGGGTTCGAACGGAGCCGATCGAGATACTCGGCCACGCCTCCCACACGTGGGCAGATCGACATTTTGTTGTCGTTGAGCACGACCAGCAGCTTGTCGGTCTTGAGGCCGCCGGCGTTGTTGAGCGCTTCGAAGACGATGCCCGACGGGAACGCGCCGTCGCCGATCACGGCCACGGCGTGGCGGTCGGCCTCGCCCGGCATGAGGTTATCGCCGCACTTGAGCCCGAGCACGGTCGAGACGCTCGAACCGGCGTGGCCGGTCATGAAGAGGTCGTAATCGCTTTCGTGCGGATTGGGATAGCCCATCAGGCCCCCCTTCATCCGCATGGTGCTGAACTCGTGGTAGCGGCCGGTGATCAGCTTGTGCGGGTAGATCTGGTGGCCGGTGTCCCAGATGAGCCGGTCGCGGCTGAAATCAAAGGTGGTATGCAGCGCCAGGCAGAGCTCGACAACTCCCAGGTTCGACGCGAAGTGGGCGGTGCGGTCGCTGACGAGGTTGCACAGCACCTCGCGCATCTCGGCGGCGAGCTGATTCAGTTGCTTGTTCGACAGCGCGAGCAGATCGCGGGGGGAGTCAATCTTGGAGAGCAATCCGTCCATCAACGATCCCTTTCCAATACGTACTGAACCAGCACATCCAAATGCTGGCCGCGCGCTCCCAGCGGAGCGAGCGCGGCTCGGGCTTCGGCCACGAGCTGCTCGGCCCGGCGAGCACTCTCGTCGATCCCCAGCAGGCCGGGGAACGTGAGCTTGCCGCCGGCAGAATCTTTGCCGACACGTTTTCCGACCGCCGCAGCGCTGCCGCGCACGTCGAGCAGGTCGTCGGTGATCTGGAACGCCAACCCCAGGCGCCGGCCAAACTGCGCCAACGCCGTCGCCTGCTCGTCATCGGCCCCAGCCACCAGGCCCCCGAGTTCGAGGCAGACGTTGAGCATGGCGCCCGTTTTGCGGGCGTGTATGGATTCTAACTCGCGGAGCCCGGCCCCGGCGAAATGGCCCGCCAGATCGTCGGCCTGCCCCCCCACGAGCGCCGTCGGTCCGGCCGCGCACCCCAGCGCCGCGCAGCACCGGGCTGCCGTGGCAGCGGGCCGAATATCGCGGGCGACAATCTCAAAGGCCAGGGCCTGCAGGGCGTCGCCGGCCAGGATCGCGATCCCCTCGCCGTACACCTTATGGCAGGTGGGCCGGCCGCGACGCAGATCGTCGTCGTCCATTGCCGGAAGGTCGTCATGGATGAGCGAATAGGCGTGGATCATCTCGACCGCGCATGCCGCCGGCAGAGCCTCCTCGGGATCTCCACCGCACGCCTCGGCCGACATTAACACCAAGAGGGGCCGTAGCCGTTTGCCGGGAGCCAGGAGGCTGTAGCGAATGGCCTCGGCCAGCGGGGCCGGACAGCCCGCATCAAACTGAGTGTAGCGCTCCAGCGCCGCTTCGATCCGAGGGCGGACCTGTGCGGCGTAGTTGGTGAAATTGATGAGAGTGCCGACCATAATGAGAGCGGCCTGGCCGCCCCGCGCCAACGAATCCTCAGCAAGCGGCTTATTCTAAGGAGATCGCCGAGGTTCGTCTATTATGTGCTGGCGACGGCCGGTCGCGATACCCGGATCGAAACTGGCAAACTTTGACGGCAGCGGGCGCGCAGACCGCGCCGGAGTTGCTACGCGTCGGGCGGCGGGTTGGATCGCGAATCGAGCCGGATCCCCCGGAAAGTCCTCCGCCCAACGGGCCACAGGAACACCATGACCGAGAACCCTTACCGGGCCGAGGGACTTGAGCCCCTCGCGACCGAACGAAATCCGGGCCCGTTAAGAGGTCTAAGGCGAGTGGTCTCGGCCGCGTTGCTGTTTGCCGGCAGCTTTGGCCTGACCGTGATGCTGGCCACCTTCGCCCTGGGAATGTACGTGCCGGCAAGCTGGATCGCCACCCTGTTCGCGCTGCTGAGTCTCGTCGCGGGGGCTTGGATCCGCCGCTAGCGGCGATGGACGCCGGCGACGTGCGGCCAGCCCCGAACGGACCGCCAGCATGCTAGCAACCACCCGGCGTGGGCCTCCCGCGCCGATTGCAGCCGATCACTCGCTGCGGCTGCGGCGCTGACTACGGGCTTGCGACTTCTCTTCGAGCGACAGGGCCGCGTCGTCGAACGATTCAGTGACGGGTTCCCCCTGGGCATCCAGTCCGCGCAACAGCTCGATCTTCCGTTCGGCCGACTCCAGGAGCTGGAAGCAGTGCTTGAGGAGCGCCACACCTTCGGCGTAGTCGGCCAAGGATTGCGCCAGGGGGAGTTCCCCCTCTTCGAGTCGATGGACGATTTGCTCTAGATTCGCCAGTCCCTGCTCGAAGGTCTTGGCTTCGTCGTCCGACGGCGGTGGGTTCGATTTGGCGTTCATGCAGGTGTCTCGGCTAGAAGATGTACGGTTAGAAGATGTAGTAGAGGAGAGCAGCCGTTCGGAGACGGGGCTTTGCGCGTCCGGCTGACTCGATGTCGATCTTCTGTGGCTGGCCTCTGCGAGGCCGGCGCGTTCCGGTCCGATTGGATTGCAATCAACGTTCCTCCAGCTCGAGCTTCTCGACTCGACTGATGGCCGCACCTCGAGCGAAGCGGGTCGTGATCGTATCGCCCACTTCCAAGTTGGCCGCATCGCGCACCAAACTGCCGTCCGGGGTGCGCTGGGTCAGGCTATAGCCGCGCCCGAGCACGCCCAAGGGGCTCAAGGCCTCGAGCCGGGCCGTCGCCTGCTCAAGCCGGCGCCGCCCCTGCTGGAGCTGGTTCTCCACTGCCCGGTTGAGGCAGAGCTCCAGCTCATCGAGCCGCCGCGCGAGGTTGTGGACGTTTTCGAGCGGCTTGCGAAACTCGCGGCGGCTGGCGAGCGTCTCGAGTTTGCGTCGCGCCAGGGCCACGCGCCGCTCGAGTCCCAGGATCAGACGCCGCTGGTGCTGCCGGAGCACCGCCAACAGCTCGTCGCGCGCCGGCACGACCAGCTCGGCCGCCTCGCTGGGCGTCAACGCCCGCACGTCGGCCGCCAGATCGGCGAGCGTGACGTCAATCTCGTGGCCGATGGCCGAGATGACGGGAATGCGCGAAGCGACGATGGCACGGACCACGGCTTCTTCGTTGAATGTCCAGAGATCTTCGAGGCTGCCCCCACCGCGGGCGACGACCAGGCAGTCGAGGTGTCGATGGAGCTGGTTGGCGCGGGCGATGGCGGACACCACCTCGGCCGCGGCGCCAGCCCCTTGAACGCGGACGGGAAGGATCCAGACGTCGGCACCCCGCCAGCGGCGACGCAGGACTTCGAGAAAGTCGCGCACGGCGGCGCCGGTAGGACTTGTCACGACCGCAATTCGCCGCGGAAAGCGGGGCAGGGGACGTTTCCGCTCCGGGGCAAAGAGCCCTTCGGCCTCGAGATTCGCCCGCAATTGCCGCAGGGCCAACTCGAGCGCGCCGAGTCCCTGCGGTTGGATCTGCCGGACGACGAGTTGATAGGTCCCGCGCGGGGCGTAGACTTCGAGCCCTCCCTGGCAGATGACTTCGAGCCCGTCGTGCAGGTCGAAGGGGACCCGCGCGGCCGTGGTGCGCCACATCACGGCGCGGATCTGGGCCATGTCGTCCTTGAGTGTGAAGTAGCAATGCCCCGAGTGGGGGCGCGAGAAGTTCGAAATCTCGCCGCTGACCCAGACGTCGGGAAAGAGATCCTCGAGTTCCCCCTTGACCAGGTTGGTGAGCTGGCCGACGGAAAGGATTCGCGGCGCAGCACCGACTTCTGCCGTGGTCGCTTCTTCTTCGTCTTCTTCAGGAAAGAGCTCGAACTGGGCCATGACGAAACGTGCCGGAGGGGAAGAATGTCCAACCGGCAATATATCGGACGGGTTCAGAGCGCGGTAGCGATGAGTTTCTCCGGTAGCCGAGGCCAGTGGCCTCGGAGATTTGTTGGTTTACGCATCCCGCACGGCTCCGACGCCACGGACCTCGGCGACAGCCATTGCCCGCTACGGCAGGCTCACCGGTTCGCGGCCGTCGATGGTCATGAGCTTCTTGAGCAGCTCCGCGTCGACGTTCGGGCTGACAAAGCGCACATGCCCATCCGCGAATCCGGCAACGAAACCGGTGCCACCTCCGCCCGGGTGATAGCCCTCGATCTTCGGCAGGTCCTTGCTCGGGTCGAACGGGAGATCCTCCGGCTTGGTCCAGGGGATGTTGGTTTTCATTTCGATGACCGTGATGGTGTTCGACGTTCCGTCGGTGATCTCGCGGAGCTTGCGCGGACGCCCTGGCTCGAGAGCCGCGTGTGTTCCCACAAGGGCCAGGACCGAGGTGGTGGTCGCCTGCGGCTCGCCCGGCGCGGTGGTGGCACGATACACGTCCGGCATCTTGTCGAGCAGTTTCTTGTTGTGCTCGCTATCCCACGGTTCGTCGAGGTGGAACTGCTTGTAGAGCGCTTCTTGCTCGAGCAGGGGGAGCAGCGCGACGCGCCAACTCAAGAGCGGCTTGCCGTCGGCCGACTGGATCGCCGCGGCGGGGAACCCGCCTTTGAGGTCATGCAAATTGTGCATCGCCAGCATGATCTGCTTGAGATGGTTCATTGACCGCTGCCGCGCCGCCGCCGTGCGCCCCGCATCCACGGCCTGGGGAACATCGGTGAGCTGAGCGAACTCGACGTCGGTCGTGATCTCGAGCTGGTCGTCCTGCCGCGTCAGCTGGTACCCGGCGCAGAACCGACGCATCGTCTCGAACATCCGGCGCGTCTTCTGGATCTCCGCGTCCGCGGGTTTTGCCGCGGGGGGGAGGCCGGCGCCCGCTTTGGCGAACTGCTGCACCGCCATGTCGAGCACAGCGGCCGCGAGCTTGAGTTGCGGCTCGCCCTTGGCCTGGGCCTGCTCGGCCGCCTGCTCGTTCTCATAAATCAGTTTGATCAATAGCCCCTGGTCGGGCGCTCGGCGAGTGGTCATCACTCCCAGTTTCAGTCCGACCGCAAGCGCGCCTACGCTGTTCATGACCGGATCGCCCGTGGTGAGCGATCCCTCGAGGGTGTTGGTTTGGGCGTTCCGATTCACGGTAATGGCCGCGCCGGCCGGGATGCCACGCACCGTCTGGCCCGGAACGACCAGGACGAGCGGACTCGCAACCTCGCGGAGCAGCGCTTCCTGCCACGGCGTCGAGACTTTGCGCGGTCCCTTGTCGATCAGCTCCGGGATCCGCCCGGTTGCTTTGTGGGCGACGTACAAGAGCCTCTTGCTCGGGGCATAGGCCGCGTACTCCGGGAAGTTCTTGAACTCAAACGACTCGGCGCCGTCGGCCAGCGGCCGCGCAACGGCATCTGCCTGGCTGGCTGCGAACAACGCACGCCAATCGACCGGCGCCTTCATCACCAGCACCGCCTGGTCGGTCGCCAGCGGTAGTTCCGGCAGCGTGCGGGCGACGGACCCTGGCGGGGAACTGGCCACGGTCAGGCAGGCCACTTGTTCGGGCGTCAACGCCGCGGCGACGCGCAACGGCGTCATGGTCAGGCGGTCGCGGAACTCGGGCGTCGAGAACAATTCTGCTGGGCGCAGCGTCGCGACCAGACCCACTTCGCCGGAAATTCCGTCGAGATGCAAATCGGTGAAGTCCAGGTTCATTGTCGTCAGGTTGCCGCTGAGCAGAGGTTCCGCGGCGACCTCATTCGCCGGTCCGCGGAACGCGACGATCAAGAGGGCGCAGATGGCCAGCAGGGCGAACGTCGCCAGCCGCGTCCCGCCTGTGAAGCTGCGCCGCACCGACACTTCGGACTGCTGGTTCGAAAGCATTTCGATTCTCCGGAAGAGAGTTCCTGAGGAGGGCAAAAACGCGCGTGCCGGGCCAGCCAGCCGGCCGTCGTAGTCGAGCGTCATGCGGGCCAGCGTTAGCAGATACTCGTGACGTCCCCCGGCCAGGGGCATCGCCAGTGCGTCGGCCGCCATTTCCTGCTGCAAGCGCAGGCGCGCGACCAGCCAGTGCACCAAGGGGTGGTAAATGTGAATCGCCCGAATGGCGAGAGCCGCGACCCAGGTCGGATAGTCGCCGCGCCGCACATGAGCCAATTCATGGGCGAGCACTGCTCGGCGCTCGGTATCCGTCCACGACGGCCAGTCTGCCGGGAACAGGACGAGCGGCCGCCGCCAGCCCACCGTGGCGGGCGAACTCACCTCGCTCGAAACCGCCAGTTCGCAAGATCGGGCGAGGCCAAGCCGCGCGGAGATATCGTCCGCCAGGCTCCGCAATTCCCGATCGTCGATCGCCCGGGCGCGACGTCGGCACGAGCGGATGGCGAGCAGCCCCACCAAGAGGCGAGACAAGGCGAAGAGAGTTCCCGCGAGCAGCACTCCTGCGAGCAAGTACCCCCAGGGCCAGTCGGCGAGCGCCTCGTACCAGGCGGTGGGAGAGGGAGCCTCCGTTGTCGTCGCCCGCGGAGTGTCCCCCAAGAGCGGCGGTCGCTCGCCCCCCAGGACCTGCGCCCCGGGTGCCGCCCGTACCGGCAACTCGGTCGGCATCGCGACCTGGCCGGGCGAGCCGGCTGTCGGCGCCGGTCGATTGCCGGGAATGGGAATTCGGAGCGCGGCGGGCCAGGGTCCGAGCGAGAGAAGCGTGATCGCTCCGGCGCCGAACAGCGCTGCGCCGGCCCCCCAGGCCGCGGCCGCCGGTCCGCGCCGGCCGAGGACGAGGTGGATTGCGGCGCCGACCAGCGTGAACAAAGTGACGCGGAACACGCAGATCACCAGCGACCAGCTCTCGAAGCTGATCGACGACAGTCCAGCAGTTACGGGTGTCATTGTCCCTGCTCCTTGAGAATCTTGGCCAGCCGGGCTCGCTCTTGCCGGGTGAGCCGCCGGTCGTCGAAGAGTCGCAGTAGCAGCTCTTCGCGCGACCCCTGAAAAACTCGGTCGACGAGGTCTTCGAGCAGCCGCCCCGCCACCTCGTCGCGGCTCCGGACGGGACGGAACGAAAAGGGTCGCTCGGTCGTGAGCTGCTCGAGAAATCCCTTCTCGGTCAGGATCCGCACGAGCGTGGCGACGGTCGTGTACGCGCGGTCGAGCCCTTCGGCTGCGAGTCCGTCGCGGACCTCGGCGATCGTGGCATCGCCTTGCCGCCAGAAATACTGCATCACCTCGAGCTCGCGCTCGGTGAGCTCCTTGGCCGGGGGGCGGGACATGAGAAACCTCGCAGAAATCGGGTGAAGGAGTGTCTTTGGTTCTTTAGTTTTGGTTTTATAGTAATTGTCGCGAGCGGCGTCAAGAAGTTTTTTCACGGCAGCACTTCGTCATGCACAACTGCGGACCTACGGGCCGCGCGTCACAACGCGCACCGGCGCGGCTGAGGGCGCGGCGCCGGCAGCCTCGGAGGCCAATCACAGGGGGCGAGGAGGTCGCCTTGGCAGGTCCTCGGTGGCGAACTCGTCTTGTCGGCGCGCGGGCGAATCGTTAAGAATTCGCCGCGCCCGCTGCATGGGGGAGTTCCCCATGTGCGAGGCGCGCGCCATTCGCCGAGTTGGCGGGCGCGGAAAACGGGAGCGTTTGCATTTGACTCGCCTTGTCTTCGACAAACGGCAATCGTATAACGCTCAACGGATAGTACTCGCGTACCTTTCCTTGCTTGGAGCAGGCAGAAATGCACGGACCGCGCGTGCCTGAGGCACTCCGCATAGTGCCCAAAGAGGCTCGTTCGTCAGATGCGGGTGTCAGGAGTTCCCGTAGTCAGCCCGCCCGTTCGGTGCCCCCTACCGAGGTCGCTGGCGCCGATGGTGAGGAGCCTCCCGGTACCATGCTCCGGACTGGGGCCGGGCCCCGGCATCCGGAGTGGAAGGACGTCCCACTCGCCGAGTGGGAGGATTGGCGTTGGCAAATGCACAACGCCGTGCGGACGACGCAGCGTCTCGCCGAGCTTCTGCCGATTCCCGCACAAGGGTTGGCCACGCTGGCCGAGCTCGAGACCCAGTACAAGCTCGCGATCCCGCCGTACTACCTTTCGCTGATCAATCCCGAGGATCCTTACGATCCCATCGGTTTGCAGGCGCTCCCCAATCTGGCCGAAACGCTCGGCAACTCGGGAGTCGAGCTCGAAGATCCGCTCGAAGAGGATAAGGATTCGCCGGTTCCCGGGCTGACGCATCGCTATCCCGATCGCGTGCTGCTGGTGACGACGCCGGTCTGCTCGATGTATTGCCGGTTCTGCACCCGCAAGCGGGTGACGATGGATCGCGACGGCTGGGACGCTCCCAGCCACGACGACCGGCGCATGGTCGACTATGTGCGCAACCATCCCGAGATCCATGACTGCATCATCTCGGGGGGCGACGCCCTGATGCTGTCCGAGGGAAAGCTGCGGTGGTTCCTCACCGAGCTGGCGGCCATCGAGCACGTCGGCGTGATCCGGCTGGGAACGCGCGTCCCGGTGACGCTGCCGCAAAAGCTCTTCGACACGCGGCTGATCGAGCTTTTGCAGTCAGTCGACAAGGTGTGGATCCAGACGCACTTCAACCATCCCACCGAAATCACGCCCGAGGCGGCGCGTGGCTGCCGCAATCTGGTGAACGCCGGAATGCCAATCAGCAACCATTCGGTGTTGCTCAAGGGCGTGAACGATTCGGTGCAGACGATGCGCGACTTGGTGCGCGGCTTGCTCCGCATCAAGGTCCGCCCGTACTACCTCTTCCACTGCGATCCGGTCGTCGGTGCCGGGCATTTTCGCACCACCGTCTGGAAGGGGATGGAGATCATCGAGGGGCTGCGCGGGCATGTTTCGGGGCTCGCCGTGCCGACCTATGTGGTCGACGGGCTGCATGGCGCCGGCAAGATTCCGCTGCTGCCCAACTACCTCGTTTCCGCCTCCGAGAACGCCGTCGTCCTGCGAAATTACGAGGGGATGCTCTTCCGTTACTCGCCCGAGGATCGCGAGGCGACGGAACCTTCGCCGCTGACGACCACGGGAGTGAGCAATCTCTTGAGCGGACAGGGGAGCAAGCTGTTGCCGGAAGGTACGGCCCGGATCGAACGCCGCAAGAGTTACGCGCAGAACGTCGAGCCGACGGATGTGACCGCGGCCGCAACCGGTGCGCCGGCCAGCACTGCCGACGACGCCCGGCCCAAGGCCCCGGCGAAATCGAAGCGCGCGGTTGCCGCCAAGGCGCCCCCCGCCGATCGGAAGGTCCTGCCGGACCAGGTGGTTCAATCGGTTGTCGTGAAAGGCAAGCTCTCGGAACTGGCGGCTGCCGCCGGGCGAAGCGGCCGACCCAAGACCCGGCTCGACAGCGTCTCGACGCCGACGCCGCACCTTCCACTTGAATCGGAGAACCATCCGGTTCCCGCCGCCGGCAAGTCGGCCGCACGGCGCGGCGGCTCGCGGCGCGCGGCCGTTCCGGCGCCTGCGGTCGTCGCCGGCGCCTCGACGGACCAGGCGACTCCCGCCGCCAGCGTGCCGGTAGGCAGCGAACTGCTGACGGTGTTGGCCCAGCGGAACCGCTAAAGGGCTGGCCTGCTCCCAGCGGTGCAGCGATTGCGACCGGCCCAGGCAAGATATGGCACTTCGCCCGCACGCGCGGCGGCGTCAGTGGTCGAGGGAAAGGGATCCATGAAGATCGGACTCGCGTTCACGAGCCGCTCGCCGGTTAGTTCGGTTCCCGCGCCGCATGTGCCGGGATTCGCTGCGGCGCCGTTCGATCCGGGTGCGGCGGACGACTCGGAAGAGGAATTCGATTCGCTGGCCACGATCGAAGCGCTGGCCGAGACGATCCGCAGTTTCGGGCACGAAGTCGAACTGCTGGGGGACGGTGAGCCGCTCTTGCGACGACTGTTGCTCGGCCCACGACCGGACCTGGTCTTTAACATCGCCGAGGGGCGCGGCATCGGCCGCGCGCGCGAAGCCCGCGTCCCCGCCGTGTGCGAGATGCTGGGCATTCCGCATACCGGCTCAGACCCCCTCACGCTGGCGGCGACGCTCGACAAGGACTGCGCCAAGCGCTTGATCCGCGACGCGGACTTGCCGACGGCCAAATGGGTGTTGGTCGACCGCCCGGCCGCGGAACTGCGGGACGAGCTGTATGCCCTCCCGTTGCCGGTGATTCTCAAGCCGGCCTACGAGGGCTCGAGCAAGGGAATCCGCTTCAAGTGCTTCATCGACGATCGCGACGAGCTGGTCGCGGCGGCCGAAGATCTGCGCCTGGCCTATCGCCAGCCTGTCCTGGCCGAGGAGTTCATCGACGGCGACGAGCTGACTGTCGGCCTGGTCGGCAATCCGCCGGAGATCCTGGGCATCATGCGGATCCTGCCGACGCAGACCGACCAGCCGTTCCTGTACAGTCTCGAAGTGAAGCGCGACTGGGAAGAGCGAGTGCGCTACGAGTGCCCCGCCCAGATCGGGGCCGCGGCGACGGCGGCCGTCGAGCGCGCCGCACTGCGCGCCTGGCGGGCGCTGGGGTGTCGCGACGTCGCGCGGTTCGACTTCCGTCTGCGCGACGGCGTGCCGTACTTTCTCGAAGTGAATCCGCTGCCCGGGCTGTCGCCCACCACCAGTGACTTGATTTTCTTGACGGATCGCATCGGGATCACGCATCGCGACCTGATCGGGCGGATTCTGGCCGCGGCGATCGGGCGGATGGAAACCCGGCTCGAACCCGTGACGCGCTAGCCCCAGACGGGGCAAATTCCTTCGAGGTTCGGTGCGGTTCGTGCTAAATTGGTCGGCAATAGCGAGGCCCAGCATGAACCTGCAATTGCCGGACGATCTAAATCAGTTTGTCGAGCAGCAACTGGCGTCAGGGGCGTACAAATCGGCAGCGGACATCGTCGGAGATGCGCTCCGACTGCTGCGCGATCTCAGAGCGCGCCATGAAGAATTTT
>JAEUIK010000487.1 GCA_016793185.1 Planctomycetaceae bacterium
GCGCACGAGGAGGATGACGAACATGTGTCTGGCGATTCCTGGCAAAGTGGTGCGCTGGCTCGACCGGGATCCGATCGCCGCCTTGGCGGCGGTGGAGTTCGGCGGCGTGACGCGCGCGTGTCATATGGCTTGTGTCCTGGAAGCCGAGCCGGGGGACTACGTGGTCGTACACGCCGGCGTGGCGATCGCCCGGATCGATGCGCGCGCCGCCGAGCAGACACTGGCCGAGCTGGCAGCCCTCCCCAGCGACGCTGCGGAATGGCCCTCTGCTACGGAGCTCGAGGAGGAGGGGACGCAATGAAGTACCTCGACGAGTTTCGCGATCCACAGGCAGGTCAGCGCTTGATTGCCGAGATCCGTCGGCTGGCGACGCGGCGCTGGACGATCATGGAGGTCTGCGGCGGACAGACGCACTCGCTGTTGCGGCATGGGATCGACTCGGAGCTGGCCGCCAGCGTCGAGTTGATCCACGGTCCCGGCTGCCCGGTCTGCGTTACGGCCGTCGAGGCGCTCGAGAGTGCGCGCCGCCTCAGCCTGCGTGGCGACGTGACCGTCGCGACGTTCGGCGACATGCTCCGCGTGCCGGCCAGTTGCGGCACGCTGCAAGAGGCGCGCGCGGCCGGAGGAAACGTGCGCGCGGTGTACTCGCCGCTCGACGCGGTGGCGCTGGCCCGGCGCGAGCCGGATCGGCAGGTCGTGTTTTTTGCCGTCGGCTTCGAGACCACCGCGCCCGCCACGGCGCTGGCCGTACGGCAGGCGGCGCAATTCGGTCTGGCGAACTTCAGCCTGCTCGCGGCACACGTGCGCGTGCTGCCGGCAATGGAAGTGATTGCCGCCGCTCCGCAGCGCCGGGTGCAAGGGTTCCTCGCGGCGGGACACGTCTGCACCGTCATGGGGGAGACTGAGTACGAAGCCTTTGTCGCCCGGACCAGAATGCCCGTGGTCGTGACGGGCTTCGAACCTGTCGATCTGCTGTTGGGCATTCGCGAGTGCGTGCGTGCGCTCGAAGAGCACCAGCCACGGGTCGCCAACTGCTATGCACGCACGGCGCATCCATGCGGAAATCAGGCTGCGCGGCAGCTCATCGACGACGTGTACGAGGTGTGCGATCAGGAGTGGCGCGGTTTGGGAACGATTCCCTCCGGCGGGCTGAGATTGCGCCCCGCGTGGAGCCGTTTCGACGCTTGGCAGCGCTGGGGTTTGCGGCAACCCGAGAGTCCGCTGCCGCTGATCGAGCACGAAGCCTGCCTCAGCGGCGATGTCTTGACGGGTCGGATCAAGCCGCCGGACTGTCCCAGTTTTGGAACGGCGTGCACGCCCGAGCATCCCTGTGGAGCACCGATGGTTTCGGCCGAGGGGGCCTGCGCGGCCTATTACCGCTACGCACTCCCCCCGGCAGCCGCCGGAGTTTGACGAGGAGGAAGCATGCCATCCGAGATAGCCCGGGAAGGTTGCCCACTGCCGGTGCACGGCTTGGGCGAGACGATCCTGCTGGCCCATGGCGAGGGAGGCCGGCTGCTGCGGCGGTTGCTGGCCGAGCGCGTCCTGCCGGCGCTGGGGTTGGACGGTGCGGCAGCGCCCGACGCGGCGCACTTGCCACTCTCTTCAACGCGCCTGGCCTTTACGACCGATAGTTTTGTGGTTTCGCCGTTGTTCTTTCCCGGCGGCGATATCGGACGGTTGGCCGTGTTCGGCACCGGCAACGACTTGCTCGTCAGCGGGGCTCGCCCGCGCTGGATTTCCCTGGCGTTGATCATCGAAGAAGGCCTTGAGCTGGCGCTGCTCGAACGTGTCCTGGCGAGCGTTGCCGCGAGCGCAGAGGTGCTCGGCGTGCGTGTTGTGACGGGGGATATCAAGGTCGTGCCGCGCGGCGCCGCCGATCGGCTGTTCATCAACACGGCGGGCATCGGCGAAGTGCTGGAAGATCCGCCGCCGGGTCCCGCGGCGCTGGAGATTGGCGACGAGATCCTCGTCAGCGGGCCGATCGCCCAGCACGGCGTGGCGGTCATGGCGGCGCGCGAGGAGCTTGGGCTGTCGCCCGCGCCGCGCAGCGAGTGCGCTTCGCTGGGCGCGGCGGTGGACGCGCTGCGCGCGGCGGGGATTCCGGTCAGGGCGATGCGCGACGCCACGCGCGGGGGCGTGGCCGCGGTGTTGCACGAATGGGCCGCCGCTTGCGGCCACGCGCTGTCGATCGTCGAGCGCCGGGTTCCTCTGGCCGACGAGATCCGCGGCGCGTGCGAGCTGCTCGGACTCGACCCATTGCACGTCGCCAACGAAGGAACGATGGTCGTGGCGGTCGAATCGGGCGCTGGCGACGCGGCCCTTAAAGCCCTGCGCTCGGTGGCCGTTTCGTCCGGCGCGGCGTCCATTGGGCACGTCGTGCCACGCCAGGTTTCGCCGGTCCTGGTGGCGCGAGGACTGGGTCGGCCGTGTCCTTTGGACGAACCTCTGGGCGCGCCGCTGCCGAGGATCTGTTGAGCCCAGTTCATCCCCCTGCCCTGCCGGCCGCGCGGCCCGGGCGTCCGTGACAACACCGAGTGAACACATGCCAGCTGACGAATCCCGACAGGCCGCCGCGCCCCTCGGCGACGCCTTGCTCCCGTGGAATCTGCCGGTTGACGAAGTCGTGGCCGGATTGCATTCGAGCGCCGCGCGCGGCTTGGAGCCAGCCGAAGCCCAGCGGCGGCTGCAACAGGATGGACCCAACGAGCTGGCGCACGCCCCGCAGATTCCGGCCTGGCGCAAATTGCTGCAGCAGTTCACCGAGCTGGTGATCTGGATCCTGATCGCGGCCGCGATTCTCTCGGGGCTGATGGGTGAATGGATCGATACGATCGCCATCCTGGTCATCGTGGTGGCCAACGGCTTGATCGGTTTCTGCCAGGAGCGCAAGGCCGAGCGTGCGGTGCTGGCCCTGCGCGAGTTGGCGGCTCCCTTGGCCAAGGTGGTCCGCGGCGGCGAAGTGCTGGCGGTGCCGGCCGATGAACTGGTGCGCGGCGATCTGCTCGAGCTGGAAGCGGGGGATCGCATTCCGGCCGACGCCCGCCTGACGACGGCCTTCTCGGTGCGCACGCAAGAGTCGGCGCTGACGGGCGAATCGGTGCCCGTCGAGAAGCAGTTCGAGACACAGCTCGAGGGCTCCACGCCCTTGGCCGAGCGGCGCAACATGGTCTACCTGGGAACGACGCTCGCGGCCGGCAAGGCAACCGCCGTCGTCACCGCCACCGGCATGCAGACCGAATTGGGGCGCATCGCCGACTTGCTCTCGACCGCCGAGGCGGAGCCGACCCCGTTGCAGCGCCGACTACAAGAGCTGGGGAAGGTGCTGGTCGTGGCCTGCCTGGGCATTGTCGCAGTGATCTTCGTGATGGAGTTGCTGCGCGGCGGCGAGCTGTTCGAAGTCGCGCTCATCTCGATCAGCCTGGCCGTGGCGGCGGTGCCCGAGGGGCTCCCCGCCGTCGTTACGCTGGTGCTGGCGTTGGGACTGGAACGCATGGTCAAACGGCAGGCACTGGTGCGTAAGCTCCCCAGCGTCGAAACGCTGGGATGCGTCACCATCATCTGTTCCGACAAGACTGGCACGCTGACGCGCAACGAAATGACCGTCCGCGTGGTCCTCGTGGGAGACGCGATCTACCGAGTCACGGGCGTGGGCTACGAACCGCGGGGAGGCTTCGTGCCGGTGGAGTCGATTGCCGCCGCGGTGTCCCCGCAACCTGCCGCGACCGGCGCGCAGGCCGCGGAGCTGCCGGCCAGTGGATTGCCCGACGACTTGCGTGAGCTCCTGGCGATCGGCGTCCACTGCAACCATGCGCGAGTAACTCCGGGAGCGACCCCGAACTCCTGGCAAGTGCTCGGAGATCCCACCGAGGGGGCCCTGTTGGTGCTCGGGCTGAAGGGGAACTGCGCGGGCAGCGCCGACAACCGCATCATCGCCGA
>JAEUIK010000493.1 GCA_016793185.1 Planctomycetaceae bacterium
GGAACCGTCATGTGCCATGCCGTCGAGACGATTCAAGTTGCCGTCGACGCCGGGGGACACCAGTTGATCTTCAGTCCGCCGGCCGAACCGGTGACCGTCATTGGCGACTCCACACGACTGGTGCAGGTCTTCGGCAATCTGCTGCACAACGCCTGCAAGTACACCGGTACCCGCGGCCTGATTCACTTCCACGCCGCGCGGCACGCCGAGCACGTGGTGGTGACGGTCAAAGACAACGGCCCCGGCATCTCCGCGGAAATGCTCTCGAAGATCTTCCACATGTTCTGCCAGGCCGACCAGACGCTCGAGCGCTCCCACGGCGGGCTGGGAATCGGCCTGAGTCTGGCCGAGCAACTGGTACGCCTGCACGGCGGCGACATCCAGGCTCACAGCGAGGGGTTGGGCTGCGGCGCCGAGTTCGTCGTGACCTTGCCGATTGCGGCCGCGCGGACCAGCAAGCATTCCGCCGCTCCCAGCCAGTCCCAGCCGGCGCTCGACGTGGGGTTGAGCAAGCGCCGAATACTCGTCGTGGACGACTGGGAAGAAGTCGCCGAAACGCTCGCCGCGATGCTGCGGGTCATGGGGCAGGAGGTGATGACGCTCAACGACGGGCGCCAGGTCGTCGACTGGATCAAGTCGCATCCGCTGGATGTGGCCATCCTCGACATCGCGATGCCGGAGATGAACGGCTACGAGATCGCGCGCGCGATTCGCCGCTTGCCCGAGCTGAACCACGTCGTGCTGGTGGCCGTGACCGGTTTTGGCCAGAAGCGCGATCGCCGTCGCGCCCTGCAATCCGGCTTCGATCGCCAGCTGACAAAGCCGGTCGATCTGCCGACCCTGCACGCGCTGCTCCGCGATCTGCCGCACGAGCCACTGGCGGCGCCGCGCGCGGCCGGCCTGGCCGGGACACGAAGTTCCTAGGCGACATCCAGCACGAACCCGGGAACCGTCGCGAGGTGCCGCGGCCGGGCTGTTGCCGGCTCAGCTCGCCGCGCGGTCGTTGGGATGCGAGTCCCCGCGCGAGTCGTCGGGATGATGCACGGGCAGCCGGTGGCCGAGTTTCTCGCGCTTCGTCGCCAGGTAGCGGGCGTTATGCTCGTTCGGCGGGGCGATGATCGGCACCTGATCGACGACTTGCAGGTCGTAGCCGCCGACCAGCGAAGCGTCGATCTTCTTGGGATTGTTGGTCATCAACCGCACGCGTGTCAGCCCCAGGTCCTTGAGGAGCTGGATGCCGATGCCGTAGTCGCGCATGTCGGCCTTGTACCCCAAGGCCAGGTTCGCCTCGACCGTGTCGAGGCCTTGATCCTGCAGGGCGTAGGCCTTGAGCTTTTCGACGAGTCCGATGCCGCGTCCCTCTTGCAAGAGATAGACGAGCGCGCCGCATCCCTCGCGGCTGATCATCTCCAGTGCCAGGTGCAACTGGTCGCCGCAGTCGCAGCGGAGCGAGTCGAGCAAGTCGCCCGTCAGGCACGACGAGTGCACGCGTACCAGCGGAGCATCGACCGAGGTGAGATCCCCCATGGTCAGCACCAACGGATTCGTGTTCTCGTACTTGACCCCGTAGGCAATGATCTTGAACGGGCCCCAGTGGAGCGGCATCTCGGCCTCGGCCAGCCGATACACGAGCTTCTCGCTCCGGCGGCGGTAGCGAATCAGCTCTTCGATCGAGATCATCTCGAGGCGATGTTTCTGGGCCAGGCCAAACAGGCGGTCGCGCGTGGCGCGGTCGCCGTCGTCGTCGAGAATCTCGCACAAGGCGCCGGCCGGGGTGAGCCCCGCCAGCCGCGCCAGATCGACGGCCGCCTCGGTGTGACCGGCGCGACGCAGCACGCCCCCCTCCTTGGCGATCAAGGGAAACAAGTGGCCGGGCCGGACAAAGTCGCTTGGCTTGCTGTGCGGGTCGACCAGGGCCAGGATGGTCGTCGCCCGCTCGGCGGCCGTGATGCCGGTCTTCGCCGTGCGATGGTCGACGGGGACCGTGAACGGGGTGCCCGTCGGCGTGGTGTTGTTCTCGACCATCGGAGCGAGCTTGAGCCGTTCGCAGACGTCGGGCAGCAGCGGCATGCAGAGCTGGCCCCGCCCGTGCGTGATCATGAAATTCACGATCTCCGGCGTGACTTTTTCAGCGGCGCAGATAAAGTCCCCCTCGTTCTCGCGGTCTTCCGCGTCGACCACGATGATGACCTCGCCCCGGGCCAGTGCCTCGAGGGCGGCTTCGATGGTGGAGAACTGCATCGCGGGCCTCGCTTTCGCCGGGGGCTCGATCGCGGGCGATCCGAGGGGCAGGCCGACTGTTCGGCACTGACCGCAAGTCGCTCGCTGGTTATTGTTAATAGTATAGACCCCGGCAGGCTCCCCCCACAGGGTGCCGGGGGGGGCGCCCCGTGGGTTGCACGCGCAGGCCGACTGGCGGTCATTCCGGTCGACCTGCGGAACGCCAGGGGGCCGCGCCAGGCGAGAGGGACCCGATGCTGCTCGACCGCGAAGAACTGATCGAACAGGCCTATTTCTTTCAGGCCTTGCGCGAGCGGAGTGAACAGAACCTCGCCACCCAGGACCTGCTGGCGAGCATCCGCGAAGAACTGTTGTCGACCACCAAACTGCCGCTGGCAATCGACTTCATGGCGGCCGAGCTCCGGCTGCACGGCGTGGTGGCGACCGCCATGGCCAAGCTCCCGCACTACTTCACGCCGTTTCAGACGTATGTCGTGAGCGAGGCGGAGCGCGAAGGGGGACGCTTCGACTTGAGCGTCGCCCTGGAGATCCTCGAGCGCGAGTGCCGCTACCGCGCCGAGAGCGCCACGCCGCAGGGAGTGTTCGTCTTTCAGTTCGAGACGCTCTGCCGGAACCGGCTGGGCTACGACAAGGGGCTCGACGCCGTCGCCGGCGATCCGATCTTTGACGCCGACTGGAAGGAGTGGATCCAGACGGTACGCCGCCAGATCGGCCTGGTCGACCTGGCGGACCTGATTTACGTTCGCAGTGCCCAGTATCAGAAAGCCCGCGAGTTGGCCGCCGGCCGGGACCTTCCCCCCGAGCGGCCGATCTTGTTCGGCGAGAAGGAAGGCAAGATCGCCCTGGCCAACCGCCGCAAGGACCCGTTGCTGTTGTTTGCGGCCCTGGAGCGTCACCTGGGCTACCCGACGGTTCCCCGTCTCAAGCCCCCCACCGCCGGCGGCGTGCAGCTGCCTGCCTTGATCAAGCGATTGGAGCGCTTGGAGTTAAGGTTCCGGCTCCTGGAAGAGGAAGGAAAAGGGGGGATCGATCTCAGCAAGTTCTACGGGGGGCAGGTCCCCCGGCCGCCGGAGTGAACGATCGCCAGCGGGGTGAGCCCTCTGCCCCTTGGGACGCCGACGTGGTGGGTCGTGGCGCGTCGCAAGCACCGACTGTCTTGCGGCGGCGGGGCCTGCCCGATTGAGCGAGGTATTACGGATAATTCAGCCAATTTCCCGTACTGGCGCATTGCCCAACGTGGTAGAGTTTGAGTGGGGAACGAGCCGGGGGGATTCGGCAAGAGTTTCCCTGGCGCACGATCTTGCGGCCCTTTGCCGGAGCGGGTAGGGTATCGTCAAGCGGCTCCGAGTTTGCGCGACGGGCAGGGTGATTGGGACCCCCGCAAGTCGCGCGAGAGGCTAGTGTTAGCACCGAGCGACCCAAGTCGAGAGCGCCGACTGATTGGCTCGCCCGTTCGCCAAGGTTTCAACCGCCGTCAGGCGTTGATTCAAGGTTGGGACGCTGTGGACATCCAGCTCAATTTGAGCACCGAGACGGTGGCACTCGCACATGCGAGTGAGCCGCTCTGCGTCGATCCCGACCGCTCGATTCGGGAAGTGCTCGAGCTTCTCAAGCAGCATCGCGTCGGCAGCATCATGGTCTGCCAGGACGAGCGCCTCGTCGGAATCTTTACGGAGCGCGACGCGCTGCGTCTGATGGCCAGCGGAGCCCTCCTCGACCGGCCCATCTCCAGCGTGATGACCCCCGAGCCGATGGTGCTGCACCCCATCGATACGGTGGACACGGCCATCACGCGGATGTCGGCCGGCGGCTACCGCCGCCTCCCGATCGTGGATGACCAGGGGCGGATCGAGGGTCTGCTGCGCGTGTCGAACATCATGCGGTACCTGGTCGAGCATTTTCCCAAGACCGTTTACAACCAGCCCCCCATGGCCCAGTCACCGCCGCAAGATCGCGAAGGTGCCTGAAGCGCCCCCAGCCACGTACGCCGTTTCGCCCGCCCCAGTCGGCCGTCCCCGGTGCCCCGAACGAGTATTCGCTCAGAGCAATCCTTCCAACCCCCCGAGCAGCCCGCAGAGCAGAGGACTTTCAAGCGACTATGGCTACGACCACGGAGACCAGTAAGGCAGTTGTCGACCTCGTGTCGGCGACCGTCCGGTTTTGCGGCGACTCGGGCGACGGCATGCAGTTGGCCGGCACCCAGATGACCAACACGTCGGCCCTGGTGGGCAACGATATTGCCACCTTCCCCGACTTCCCGGCCGAGATTCGTGCTCCGCGAGGCACCAAAGCGGGCGTGAGCGGCTTCCAGCTCCATTTTGCCGCCACCGAGATCTTCACGCCCGGCGACCAGGTCGATGCCCTGGTGGCGATGAATCCCGCGGCCCTGGTCACCAACCTCTCGGACCTCGTCCCCGGCGGCATCCTGGTCGTCAACAAGGATGCCTTCGACGCCAAGGGACTCGAGCAAGCGGGCTACAAGGTCAGCCCCCTCGAAGACGGAAGCCTCGACGCCTATCAACTCTTTTCGATCGAGATGACGCGGTTGAACCGCCTGGCGGTCGACGGCCTGGGACTGAGCCAGAAAGAAGCCGATCGCTGTCGCAACTTTTATGCGATGGGGCTGGCCTTCTGGCTGTACGATCGCCCGCTCGAGCCGACGCTGCGCTACATCGACGAGAAGTTCGGCAAGAATCCCAACGTGGCCGAGGCCAATCGCCGGGCGCTGCGCGCCGGCTACAACTACGGCGATACCACCGAGGCTTTCAGCAGCCAGTTCCGCGTCAGCCGGGCCGACCTGCCCGCTGGCAAGTATCGCAACATCACCGGCAACCAGGCGATGGCGATCGGCCTGGTCGTGGCCGCGAAACGAAGCAACTGCGAAGTCTTTTACGGCAGTTACCCGATCACGCCGGCCAGCGACATCCTGCACGAACTGTCGCGGCACAAGAATTTCGGCGTCCGCACCTTCCAGGCCGAAGACGAAATCGCGGCCGTCACCTCGGCCATCGGGGCCGCCTTCGTCGGCGCGATGGGGGTGACTGGCTCGAGCGGTCCCGGCATCGCCCTCAAGGGAGAAGGCCTGGGATTGGCCGTCATGACCGAGTTGCCGCTGTTGGTCATCAACGTGCAGCGCGGCGGCCCGAGCACCGGCTTGCCCACGAAGACCGAGCAGGCCGATCTGTTGCAGGCCCTGTTCGGCCGCAACGGCGAGTGCCCGATGCCCGTCATTGCGGCCCGCAGCCCGGCTGATTGCTTCGACGTGGTGCAGGAAGCGTGGCGGATCGCCACGCGGTTCATGACCCCGGTGATGATCCTGAGCGACGGTTACCTGGCCAACGGCTCCGAACCGTGGCGGCTCCCGGCGGTCGACTCGCTCGAACCGATCCCGGTGACGCACCCCGCGGCGCCGACCAATGGCGAAGTGTTTCACCCCTACGCCCGCGACGAGCGGCTCGCGCGCCCCTGGGCGCTCCCGGGCACGCCCGGTTTGATGCACCGCATCGGCGGCCTCGAGAAGCAGGACATCACGGGCAACGTGAACTACGAACCCGAGAACCATCAGAAGATGGTCCTGCTGCGCGCCAAGAAGACGGCGCTCGTGGCCCAGGATGTGCCCGAGCAGACTGTGGACGGCCCCGATGCGGGGGACGTGCTGGTGGTCGGCTGGGGGGGCACGTACGGCGCCCTGGCGACGGCCGTCCGCCGCTTGAACTCCAAGGGACACAAAGTGGCCCACGCCCACCTGCGCTACCTGAATCCGCTGCCGCGGAACCTGGGCGAGATTCTCAGTCGGTACAAGAAAGTCCTCGTGCCGGAGTTGAACCTGGGCCAGTTGCGGATGGTGCTGCGAGCCGAGTATCTCGTCGACGCCATCGGCCTGAACAAAGTGAAGGGGAAGCCCTTCTCGGTGAACGAGGTCGAGGCCAAGATCGTCGAGCTGCTCAAGTAGCGCTGCGGCGTTTCGTACCACCCGGCGCGATTGCGACGAGTCCAATCCATTCCACCACCCCTAACGGCAGACAACCCTACTTCCATGAGCACTGACGCGTTGCCCGTGTTGACTGCGAACGATTTTGCCAGCGATCAAGATGTGCGCTGGTGTCCTGGCTGCGGCGACTACTCGATTCTCGCCCAGATGAAGAAGGTGCTGGCGACGGTCGGCACGCCGCGCGAGAAAACGGTGTTCGTGTCGGGCATCGGCTGTTCCAGCCGGTTCCCGTACTACGTCGACACCTACGGCTTCCACAGCATCCACGGTCGGGCTCCCGCGATTGCTACGGGCGTTAAGGGCGCGCGACCCGATCTGACTGTGTGGGTGATCACCGGCGACGGCGACGCTCTCTCGATCGGCGGCAACCACCTGATGCACGCCATTCGCCGCAACCTCGACATCAACATCGTCCTCTTCAACAACCGCATCTATGGGTTGACCAAGGGGCAATACTCGCCGACCTCGCCGTTGGGCAAGATCAACAAGAGCGCCCCGATGGGCGTGATCGACAACCCGCTGCACCCGCTCTCGATCGCCATCGGTTGCGAAGCGACGTTTGTCGCCCGCAGCATCGACGTGAACATCAAGCACCTCAGTATGGTGCTGCAGCGGGCGGCCGAGCATAAGGGAACTTCGTTCGTCGAGGTCTACCAGAATTGCAACGTCTTCAACGACGGCGCGTTCGAGTATGCCACCGACCGCAATTCCAAGGCCGACACGACCATCGAGATCGAACACGGCAAGCCGCTGATCTTCGGCAAGAACCGCGACAAGGGAATTCGCCTCAACGGCATGGAGCCCGAGATCGTCGAGTTGGGCAAGGGGATCAGCGTCGACGACCTCTTGTTCCACGACGAGAAGGCGCCGGAGCCCAGCCTGGCCTACCTCCTGAGCCGGATGCGGCACCCCGAGTTCCCGGAACCGATCGGCGTCTTCCGCGCGGTCGACCACCCGAAGTACGACGAAGAGCTCAACAAGCAAATCGAAACCGCCCGCAAGAACCGTGGCGAAGGGAAGATCGAAGATCTGCTCAACGCCGGCGAGACGTGGGTGATCGAGTAGTTCGCTCGTCGACAACAGCCATTTTTGGGGTGCCATGCCCACGCTTGCGTGGGCATGCTCGTTTCCCAGCGAACACGTCGGGCAAACCAGCCTGACCAGAGCGAACTCGCGTAGTCGTCCCCTTCCGAGCCGGGGACCTCAGGTCCCCGGAGCCGACGCGCGGTGCGGCAGCGTCGGGCGACGTTCAACTCCCCGGGCCTGAGGCCCGGGGCTCGGGGCTCGGCGATGAATCAGCCTTGGCGCGCAACGGCCGAGCGCGCGACGCTCGTTCTCACACCTTTTTGGTATAGAACAGCGCACCCCCCGTTTCGCTGGCGTACACGGCCTGGGCAAATCCGGCCGCCTCGTAGGTTCGCCGGGCGCGGGCATTCTTCTCCTGCACTTCCAGCGTGATCCGTCCACAGCCCAACGCCCG
>JAEUIK010000597.1 GCA_016793185.1 Planctomycetaceae bacterium
CGGGCGTGATCCCTTTGGCGAGCGCGAGTCGCTCGAAAAGAGCGACCCCGAGATGCACAAGCTGATCGAGAAGGAGATCGAGCTCGACCACCAGAGCCGCGACCTGGCGGCGCAGTACCGCCGGGCGCCGACCGATCAGCAACCGGCGCTGAAGGAAAAACTTGGCGAGGTCGTGACCGCGCATTTCGAGGCGCGCCAGGCCCGGCGTCTGGTCGAGCTCAAGCGGCTCGAGGACGAGCTCAAGCGGCTGCGCGAGTCGATCGAGCGGCGCAATAAGTCGCAGGAGTCGATCGTCAACGACCGGGTTGCGACCCTGCTGGGGCTCGACGAGGGGTTTTAGCTGGCACGACCGTTTCGCGGGCAGCGCCGCGCTCGCGCGGCGGCGGTCCGCATTGACCGGGGGAGCCCGCCGCGTCTAGTCTGCTCCCCGGGGGATGGAACGCAAGCAAAGATGCCGCCCGCCTCGGCAGGGAAGCGCCGATTTCTTGCTTGCTCGCCGCCGTTAGCGCGGACTCCGAGGGTTGGTTCGCCGCCAGCTGGCTGGGGGTGAATCGACCGCGTCGCGGCCCCGTGCCGCGCGATCTTGGGGACACCGCGCCGACGTCGTTGGTCGAGTTTCGCCAGGCCCGCGTCGGTCCTGGCTGGAAGCGAGAGGGATCGCGCGTGGCCGCCATCGACCAAATTGTCTGTTACTACGGAATCGGCGCGGGGGCGGATGCCTCGCGCCGATTTGTGCAGTTCGTGCAACCCGCGCGGGGTTGGGCCGGATTCGTCGCCGACCACATCACGCCGATGATGCAGTTAGGACTGCGCCGCTTCATGCTGTGGATGCCGCACGGGCGCGAAGCGACGGCGCGGCAACAACTGGTGGGCAACGTCTGGCGCAGCACGCTGCTCCGCCACGACGCCTGGCGCGTGGCAAGCCAGGACGCCGGTTTGAGTTGGCTGACCGCGGGCTTCGCCGAGGCGATGTACCCGCTCACGACCAATGGGATTGAAATCATCGCTTATGTGGGCACCTTGCACGGCGCACCCGAGTTCGACTCGCTGCCGGCCGGGCAGGCCAAGTGGGAGGCAGCTATGGCGATTGCCCCCTTGTTGGACGCGCGCTGCTCGATCGGGCTCGATACCTCGTTTGCGTCGAAGCCCGGACATTACGTGTACGACCTGGCCCAAATGCTCAAGAACGCCGGCTACAAGTATTACCTCGAACCGACCCCCTATGCCGATGGCCAGCACTGGTTCAGCTCCCCCTGCGTGGTGAGCGACGCGCAGTGGACCGCTGTGAGCAATCCCGGGAACTGGGGAGTGTTGGCGGCGCCCAGCAAATTGACCGGCGAGATCGTGCGCGGCTGGTTCGGCGCAGTCCCGGCCGGCTATGCGCACCTGAAAGAGTGGTACCAGGCCACTGTGCCGACCGCGATCGCCCAAGGATATACTTGCTGCTTGCCGTTGAAGACTTACCTGCTTTTCGGCGGAACTATTCCGCAGTTGCTCGGTTAGTAGAGACGGCTCGCGGCGCGCCGCCGGAGGCGCGATCGGCCGACTTGGCCTGTGTTTCGAATGAACCGACGATCCAGTCCCCAGGGGGGTTCGATGATGAATCCATTCAAGTGGTTACTACTGACCGTCATCACAGTGAGCTGTGCCACCCCGGCCTGGGGACAGGACGAGGAGTTTGGCGTCGAGCCGGCGCGCCGGGGACGACGGGGGGATAATTCCGAGCGCGGCCCCGGTGGCCCGCCCCGGGGCATGATGCGGATGTTTCCCATGTTTGCCGTCATCGACGAGGACGAAGATGGCGAGATTTCGACCAAGGAGCTTCGCCGGGCAATCACGGCCCTGAAAACGCTGGATCAGAACGAGGATGGAAAACTCTCCGAAGAAGAAGTCCGACCCCAGTTTCCCGGCGGCGGCCCAGGGGGACCCGGCGGTGGACGCGGTGGTTTCGGCGGCCCCGGCGGCCAGGGTGGTCCGGGGGGTGGTCCCGGCGGACAAGGGGGGCCCGGTGGCGGCCAGGGGGGAC
>JAEUIK010000632.1 GCA_016793185.1 Planctomycetaceae bacterium
ACCGCGCCGATCGGGCTCAGGCCGCCAGCCGACGCTGCGCGGCGGGATGCCGGGCGTTCAAGAGCCGATGATGGACCGAGCGGACCGTTTGCTGCGCCGTTTCGGTGAGGATTTGCTCGCGCACTTCGGCGGGCCAGGAGACGCGGTCCGCGAGCGCCAGGTCCACCTGCTCGTTCACGATGGCCGCCGCCCTGGCGCGAATGTAGCCGCGAGCTGCGGCCGGGCTCATCGCTTGGGTCCGACCCTCGATCCGCTGCCAGACGGCCGGCTCGCAGCGATCTGCCAGCGTCTTGACCAGCGCGGCGAGTTCGCGCGGCGAGGGGCCCTTGCGCCGCCAGATGAGTCCGTTCAGCAATGCCATGAGCTCGCGCCCTCGTGTCCGTTCGAGGCGATGGTGCACGCGCTGTGACCATCTGCGTCGGGCAACGTCAGGCCGGGGAAGGCAAGTCCCCTGCCCTGGCGCCTGGCTGTCGCCGGGAGACGACGTTGCCGCACTGTCTAGGAATCGGGCGCTGCGGGGTGAAATCTTCAGCCCCTTTGGCCTACATTGCGTTGGAAACGAGCGAGACGCCGCCGCCGCGTTGCCCAGATTCCGCAGCCTCCCGCGGGAAACGCCACTGCGAGCCATCGCCTGGTCGGCGGCGCGAGCGCCAACTGGGGCGATTCGTGATTGTCCGAAACCGCGCGCCGCCGGAGTCCGGCCGCGGCCCCTTGACCTAAACTCTCGCCACACCGTAAGCTATGCCGCGACAGGGCCTTTTCTGTGCTGGCGCCGTAGCCAAGTGGCTAAGGCAGTGGATTGCAAATCCACCATCGTGGGTTCGACTCCCACCGGCGCCTCTTTTCTTCTTTGGCCGCTGCAACTTAGCGGCGGCGCCCCCATCTCCGGGGTGGCTCGGTCCCCCGAGGCCGGTCGTCGGGCGCAGCCTGAACCCGGTTATCTCGACTGGCGCGGGCGACACTCACTCTCCGACAGGGCGACGTGTCGGTCCGATTCGCCGTTGCGGATGCGTCGTCTGTCGCGGCGCGACTGTCGACGAAAATTCGCTGCCGGGCGCGCGTGCTAGCAGACAAGCGCCTTCATCTTGTCGGAATTCGCGACGATTGGTAGCATGCCGCAGCAAGGTGACCATCGATTTGACGAGCCACCGCGCGGAGAGACGCGTGGGTGTCGCGCGAATCGATTCCGACCCGCCGCAGCAGACAGGATGTCGCGATGAAGCGCAAACGCCCCGCGAAGCAGCCTGAAGGGGCCGAGCCCGCCACACCTTCGCACGACGTGCCGCAGTTCCGCTTGGATCAGTTCGCGGCGCATCAATTCTTGCAGACCCTGCGCCGCCATGCCGGTCAGACGCGCCGGGCCGATGCTCCCAACGGCGTCGCCGCTCCGCACTTTGTCGGCGAGAAGTCGTAGCCGAGCCTCGCGCCTTGTGAGTGAGCCGGCTGTCACCCGCCGAGCGGGATCAGCACGACTCCCTTGAGATCGAAGAGCGCGTCGCGAATCGTTCCCTGCGCCCGCACGCCCAGTCGGTGCTGACCCGCTTCGAGGCGGACTTCGCCGGCCTTCTGTCGCTGATATGCGTTCCAACTGGCCGTGGCCTCCACCTTGCCAGTCAGACGGTAGTCGCCGATCTCGACCAACCAGGTATTGCCGGCCGCGGAGCTCGGGCAGGCAGTATCCAGGTACACCGCATACCGCATCGGGCGGGGAAGCTCGATCGTCCAGACGGCCTGGTCGTCGGCGCTGTTCCAGTAACCCAGCGCCCCGTTGACTTCCTCGAGCCGAAGCGTCGTGCCGTAGATCTCGCAGTTGCTCGCGAGACAGAAGATCTGCCGGCGGAGGGGCTCGGGCGTGACGATCGCCGGCGCGTTGCCCGGCACCGATTTGGCCCGGCGTCCGATCTTTTGCACGTAGGCGATCACGTCGGCCAACTCAGTAGGAGTGATGTCCTTCTCGAAGCCTTCCGGCATCAGTGACTTGCCGCTGCTGACGAGCGTGTCGAGCTCGGTGCGGAGCACGACCTGCTGCTTGGCCTCTTGCCCGACGAGCGTGACGCTGGTCGCCGATTCGGCGGCGACGAGACCCGTGTGAGTGAGACCGCCGGTCGTGGCGGCGGTGTAGTTGACGAACTTGGCTTCGACGGCGCGGTTGGGATCGAGAATGGCCAGCAGCAGCGCTTCGGTCGAGCGGTCGGTGAGCGCCGCCAGATCGGGACCGACGGCGTGTCCCGCGTCGCCGACGCGGTGGCACACCGCACAGCGCTTGGCGAAGATCGCGGCTCCTCGTTCGGCATTGCCCGGGGTCGCGGCCGCGGCGCGGTACTCGGCGAGCACGCGCTGGCGATCTTCGGCGTTGTCCACGGCGAAGATTTGGGCGGCACGCTCGCGAACGGCTGGCGTACGGTGGTCGAGCAGTTGCTGACGATGCGTGGCGTCGACAGCGGCCGCGGCCAACTGCTCGCTGGCGAGCGCATCGAGACAGGCCTTGAGCCAGGCATCGCGGCTGAAGAGCGTGTCGAGCACGCCCCCCTGCATCGTCGGACCGTAGTCGCTCCAGTGCTGCAAGAGCATCGACGGGACTTCGTCCACGTGGAGGCGCCCGAGTTCCGCCAGAGCGGCGCGTTGCACCTCCGCTGGTTCCGCCGGCCCCAAGAGCGTCGCCAGCAGCCTGAGATCTTCGTTCACCTCGCCCGTCCCCCGCCCCAGCAGACGGATCCCCTGGGCCCGGCGTTCGGGTCCGGCGGCCGCGCTCGAAGCGAGCGCCCGCGCTGCGGCGAATACGGCGTCGAGCCGGTCGAGTTCAGGTCGGAGAGCGTCGCCCGACTTGGCCCGAAACTCGGCGAGCGTGGTCTGCTGTCGATCGAGCGTGTCGAGTAACTCGGCGACGGCCTCGATCTGCCAAGGGGCATAAGAGTCGCCGGCGCGTTCCGACGGGAGCGGCACCAGGGCGAGCATCGCCTCGGTATCTGACACGGCGGCCGCGACCGACACGAGATTCGCAACCAGCCGGGCGTTGGGTGCCTGCTGCCGGGTGGCGGCCGCCACCGAGCGCGACACCGTGCCCAAGTGCGGCAGCACCGAGCTCATCACGGCGGCTGCCAGATACGGGTCGTCGGCGTCGCGCCAAGCTAGCCGACCGAGCGCTTCGCCGGCAGCGTCGCCGGGGAATTCGCCCAGCGTGTAGGCAAGTTGCAGGCGAACCGAGGGTTCCGGATCCGCTGACAGCTGCGCCAGGGCTTCGCTCACTTCCGGTGACTGCGACACGAGCGATTCCGCGGTTCGCACCGCATGTCGGCGCACGCCCGGGTGGGGATCGCGCAGGGCCTGTTCGACCAGCCCGCGGTCGAGCTGCCCCAGGCCTTCGAGCGTGCAAAGTGCGTGCATACGGGCGGTCGGCCGATTCCCTTGCGCAGCGAGCTTCTGCAGCGCCGGCAGGCATTCGGGATGGTTGGCCGCGATCAGCAGCTGTTGCGCTTTGTCGCGAACCCACCCGTTCGGACTTTCGAGCTGGGCCACGAGTTCAGTGGGACTGAGCCGGTCGAGCCGCGGCACCGCGCGGAGCTCGGCACCCACCGGGTAAACGCGATAGATTCGGCCTTGCTCGCTGCCGGCCCGCAAGTCCCAGCGTTTGCGCATCTCGGCCGGGATCCACTCGGGATGCTCGATCACCAATCGATACATATCCGCGATCCACAGTGCGCCGTCGGGGCCGGTCCGCAGCATCGTGGGGCGAAAGAAGCTGT